>JAFGNI010000456.1 GCA_016927095.1 Anaerolineae bacterium
CGGGTCAGATCCCAAATGCCACCGCAGAAGATGTCGTTATCCCAGTCTGAGTCGGAACTGACGCCCGTCAGCCAATACCCCAACGTCACCCCAATGACATCCAACGGAATGTAGGCGAACTGCCAGACCCAGGATTCCTCGCCGCCCATCTGGACGGACGCGCTCCCCGTATGGCTGGTCCCCGTGACGAAGGGGGCACCATCAGCCTGCCAATAGGTCAGCCCGCTCTCAAAGCCAGGGTTCGCCAGGGTTTGGACCGCCGGCGGGGTGAAGGCGAAGGCATCCACCTCGGCGCCGTCCGGGAACGGGCCGACGAGCGTCGAACTCCCCGTGGCCGTATCTGCAACGCGCAACCCACCGCTACCAGCGGTATCACTGTGAGCCGCCAGGTAGAGCACGCCGGAGGCGTCGTCGAAATCCATGCCTTGGGGGTAATTCGCGTCGAAACCCAACGCCCCCACCACGGAGCCGGCGCCGGTGAACGGATCGACCTGCACCAAGCTGTCGAGGACGACGTCCACGCCGTACATCTCCGCGTCGCGGTTGATGGCGATGTCAATGATGGCTGGGGCGTTCGTGATCTGCCCTACGGCGGTGGCGGCCCCGGTCACCGTGTTGACTGTGTAGAGATGCGAGCTCGACGCATCGGTGGAGGCGGCATACAGGATCCCGCCGGCAGTGCCTGTGGCGCCGCTCCACACATGTCCAGCCACCGGCACGCACGCGCCGATAGGCGTGTCGGCCCCCGTGGCCGTATCAAGCGTATGGAGCTCGTTCGCGCTGGCGTCGATGACGTAGAGGCGACTGTAATCCTGGCCCACGAAGTCCCCCGCGAAGTAGGAGGTGCCCGCAGTATCACCGACATCGAGCCAGTCTCCAGGCACCTCGGTGTTGAGGATGTACTGCAGACCTTCATCGGGGTAGAGCTGCACGCCAAACGCAGTGCCCGCCGCCAGCGGGGCCAGGAGGGACTCGGGGCTCTCAGGCGCCGGCAGCACCTGAGCGGGAGCGCGGCCTGTGAAGGGAGGCTGGGCTGGGGTAGCCGACACAGGCGCCAGGGTCAGAATGAGCACGATCAACACCAGAGAGGACAACGCCAGGGGACGTCTCGCGGGCATGTCGAACCTCCTTGTGCAACTGAGGGTATGATTCTCGGTCGCTCTGTGTCGGATCCGAGGTACATCATCGTTCAGTCTAGAACACGGACAGGGGGCCGGCGGCCAAGCCAGGAACGCAGGTGCGGGGGGATTCCTGAATGTGCGAGAAGGTGCGCGCGTGACGTCGTGGGCGTCCCTTGGCGTTCAATCCTAGTATGGACCATTTTCGTGGGCGCACAACACGCAGGCGACAGCAGGGCATTTTTGGTATCTCTCGCGACGGGCAAACCGGATCCCGTCTGAGACCACAGCCCTGGCGACCGCATCCCCAAGCGCCCAAGGCCCACAGAAGGCCCTTGGGCACCGGACCGGTAGTTGCGCGACGCGGGGACCGACCTATCATTCCTCTATGATGCCCAACGTGCTGTTGATCGCGATCCTTCTCATCCTGGACAGCCTGCACTTCGTCTTCGCGCGGCTGCTTCTGCCGCACATTGTCCCAGGCGCTTCCACGCTGTTTGTCCTCACCACGAGCACGGTGGAGGTCGGTGTCTATGGACTGGTCACCGGCAAACTGCGCTGGGATGTTGCGCGGCGCTACCTCGGCCTCTTCGGCGCCATCGGCCTGCTGATCGCGCTCAGCGTCAACATCAACTATGAAGCGGTGGCGTACATCGATCCCGGTACAGCCTCATTGCTCAGCCAAACCGCGGTGCTCTTCAGTCTGGGTTTCGGCTTGATCTGGCTCCGAGACCGGCTATCGACAATACAGATCGGCGGCGCAGCATTGGCCATTGTGGGCGTCTTCGTCGTCGCCTTCCAGCCCGGCGACTACCTCCGCCTGGGGTCCCTGCTGATCGTGAGTTCCGCACTGATGTACGCATTGCATGCCGCCATCACTAAGCGCTTCGGCGACGGCATCGACTTGCTCAACTTCTTCTTCTTCAGGCTGCTCTTCACGACGGGGGCGCTGGCCATCATAGGGGCAGTGCGCGGCGTGCTGGTCTGGCCATCGCTACAGGCCTGGCCCCTGATCCTTCTCGTCGGTACCGTCGACATCGTCCTCAGCCGCACGCTCTACTACCTGGCGCTGCGCCGCCTGACGATCAGCATGCACACGCTCGCGCTCACGCTGAGTCCCATCGCCGCCAGCCTTTGGGGCCTCGCGCTCTTCGGGACGCTGCCAACCCCGCAGCAGATTCTCGGCGGTGGCATCGTGATCGCCGGCGTACTGATCGTGTCGCTGAGCCGCGCCCCGACGACACCGCAGCCAGACCCAACCTGATTAGGAGTCCAAGCGATGGACCGTGATTTCCCAAAGCTACACACCGACGTAGTATTCGGACGAGCCGGCGGGCGTATCATCTGGCAACCGCGCATCGGCGCCTGGGTGACCGACAAGGTCTTTGCCGGGGAGCCTTTCCCCCCACCCTTTACCGGCATGAGCCTCTATGAGATCTACCGCGAGCTCGACTGCTCAGCGCGCCTCTACGAGTACAACGCCTGCTTCCGGCGGATTGAGCATCCGGCGGTGACCTTCGAGGATAAAGAGCTCAACGAGACAGACACGCAGACCACGATCCACACGTCGGTCGGGGATCAGGTGCGCGTCCTGCGAAGGACCACCAGTAGCTGGCACCCGATCACGGTGAAGTGGGAGGTCGAGACGGAGGCGGAGCTCAAAGTTGCTGCCTGGCGCGAGGAGAATGCTACGTGGGCCTGGGATCAGGCGACTTTCGATGAGCTGACGGCGGAGATGGGGGATCTCGGCGCGCCAACGATGTTTATGCCGCGGATGAACGTCCAGAGCCTCTACATCGAGAAGATGGGCAGCCAAGGTGGCATCTACGCCCTCTACGATTGGCCCGACACGGTCGAGGCCTACTTCCGGGCACTGAACGATAACGCTGACCGCCTGATCGACGTGATCAACGCATCACCGATCGACATCATCAACTTTGGGGAGAACGTCCACGCCGGCACGCTGCCACCGCGGTGGTTCAGGAAATACCATCTCCCCGAGTGCCAACGTCGCTCTGAGCGACTGCACAGCGCCGGGAAGTTCGTCTACTCCCACTGGGACGGCGACGTCAAGCCACTGCTGCCCTTCGCTCAGGAGACGGGACTGGACGGGATTGAGGCCATTACCCCGGCGCCACAAGGAGACGTGACGCTGGAGGAGGTCCGGGAGGCGTTAGGCGACGAGATGTTCCTGCTGGACGGCATCCCGGCGATCTACTTCGACGAGACGTTCTCGGTTGAGACGCTGGTCGCCTGTACCGAACGCATCATCGAGCTCTTCGCCCCCAACCTGGTCCTGGGCATTTCCGACGAGATCTCCTCGACGGGGGACCTGGAGCGCGTGCGCGTCGTGGGGGAGATCGTGGATGCGTACAACGCGAGCACCTAACGTTCCAGCGTTCAAACGTTTGAACGTTGGTCACAAAATGGCCGACCTCAGTTCAAAGGAGAGAAACGTGAGCAAGAGCAACGTATTTGAAGAGCCGTTTGAGGGGACGTTGCGCGAGGGGTGGACGTTTATCGCGGAGGCACCGGAGGCGGTGCGGGTGGGTGATGGGGTCTTGCACCTGCGGACGCTGCCGGGCACTTTGTGGGGCGAGCGGAACGACGCGCACAACATCCTGATCCGGCCGGAAACCGAAGTGGTGGAGGGCCTGACCAGCGAAGTCACGGTGACCAACGCGCCGGTGCTCCAGGGCGAACAAGCCGGGATGAATTGGTACGTGGACAAAGCCACTTACGTCAAGCTGGTCAAGGAGAACCTGGGTGGCACCGTATGGATCGTCCTGGCCCGTGAGGAAAACGACGTAGGGACGCTGGTCAACAGGATCCCGATGACCGCGGGCACGGTGAGGCTGCGACTCAGCCTCCGGGACGATACGGTCGTCGGCGAGAGCCGCGCCGAAGGCGACACGGCTTGGACCACCGTGGGGACCTGCGCCCCGCCGCCGAGCACGACCGTGCGTCCCGGCATCTTCTCACACGGTGGCCCGGATGATGAGGAGCGGTGGGCGGAGCTCTCCGCCTTCACGTCTTACGTTGAGGAGGTCTAGGTCCTATGCTGGAAGCCAAGTGGATCTGGGCTGCAGACCAGGAGCC
>JAFGNI010000457.1 GCA_016927095.1 Anaerolineae bacterium
AAGGGAAAAGGGAGAAGGGGGAAGGGAATAGGGGAGAGGGACTGCGGATTCGGTGAGTCGTGAGAGATCATGGTTCAGGGAGAGGGATATGGCGGCATTGCGCTTTGATGTGTTCTATCGTTATGATGACCTTACGCAACACCTGCAGGCCTTTGCCGAGGCCTATCCGGGGTTGGTCCGGCTGGAAAGTATTGGGCAGAGCTATGAGGGCCGCGATATCTGGGTGGTGAAGGTCACCAACTTCGACACCGGTCCCGATGAGGAGAAGCCGGCTTTCTGGGCCGATGGCAACATCCACGCGACAGAGGTCTCGCCGTCGACGGCACTGCTCTACTTCATCCATACGTTGGTCACGGGCTATGGGGACGATGACGAGATCACGCGTGCGCTCGACACGCGCGCCTTCTACATTGTGCCGCGGGTCAACCCCGACGGCGCCGAGTGGGCGTTGGCGGATACGCCTAAGTACATCCGTTCCAGCACGCGGCCTTATCCCTACGATGAGGAGCCGATCGGTGGCATTGTCGTCGAGGATATCGATGGGGATGGGCGCATGCTGATGATGCGCATCAAGGACCCCAACGGCCCGTGGAAGGTCTGTGCTGAGGAACCCAGGCTGCTGGTGCGCCGCGATCCCACCGAGACGGGTGGCACCTATTACCGGCTGTTGCCGGAGGGCCACGTTGACAATTACGATGGGGTCACGATCAAGATCCAGCCGAAGAAGGAGCGCCTGGACCTCAACCGGAACTTCCCTGAGAACTGGCGCCAGGAGTACAAGCAGCGCGGCGCCGGACCCTACCCGACCTCAGAGCCCGAGGTGCGGGCCGTCGTTGCTTTCATCACCAGCCACAAGAACATCACCGGTGGCATCGCCTTCCATACCTACAGTGGCGTCATCCTGCGCCCGTACGACGACCGGCCCGACAGCGAGTTTCCTGCTGAGGACCTGTGGACTTTCGAGAAGATCGGGAACAAGGGGACCGACATCACCGCGTATCCTAATGTCTCCGTCTACCACGGCTTCCGCTATCATCCTAAGGAGATCACGACCGGCGGTTTCGATACCTGGCTCTACGAGCATATGGGCATCTTCGCCTGGACAATTGAGATCTGGAGCCCACAGCGGGAGGCCGGCATCGAAGACTACAAGTTCATTGACTGGTTCCGCGAGCATCCGCTGGAGGACGACCTCAAGATGCTGGCCTGGAGCGACACCGTCCTGGACGGTAAGGGCTACGTGGATTGGTATCCGTTTGATCACCCCGAGTTGGGTAAGATCGAGTTGGGGGGATGGGACCACGTTTTCGCATTCCGGAACCCGCCGCAGCCCTTTGTCGAACGGGAGATCGCTCGCTTTCCTCGCTGGCTGCTCTGGTCGGCCTTGATCTCGCCGAAGTTGGAGCTGATCGAGGCTACGGCGAAGCCGGTGGGTGAGGGGAGCTATCGCATTCGCCTCGTCGTGGCGAACACCGGATGGCTGCCCTCCTATGTGACCAAGAAGGCGCTGGAAAAGAAGTTGGTGCGCGGGCTCGTCTGTGAGATTGCGTTACCCGACGGCGCGACGCTGGAGACCGGTGAGCCGCGCGAGGAACTGGGTCAGCTTGAGGGCCGGGCCTACAAGGGTGCCTTTATGGACGATGAGGACGTGACCGACGATCGCATCAAGGTTGAATGGGTCGTGAGCGCACCAGAGGATGGCACGGTGAAGCTCGTCGCGCGCCACGAGCGGGCAGGCACGGTGCGCGCCACTGTGGTGCTCTGAGCAGGCCGATGACACTGGCCTTCCAGCCGCGTCCGAAGCAACGCGCCGTCGTCTCCTATCTCGGGGGGCGGATGGGCGTCTCCGCTGTGCCCGGGAGCGGCAAGACCTGGACGCTGTCGGCGCTGGCTGCGAAGCTGGTCGCCGAGGCCGACCTCGCCGACGATCAGGAGGTCCTGATTGTGACGCTGGTCAACTCGGCGGTGAACAACTTCTCCAGCCGCGTGGGGGGCTTTGTGCAGGCGCGGGGACTGTTGCCCGGCGTAGGCTATCGCGTGCGGACGCTTCACGGCTTGGCCCACGATGTCGTGCGTGAGCGACCCGGCTTGGTCGGCCTCTCCGATGACTTCAGCATCGTGGACGAGCGGTTGTCGCGTGAGATCCTCCTGGATGCGGCACAAGCCTGGGTCCGCGAGAATACGGACGTCGCTGATGCGTTCCTGTCGTCCGATCTCGAGCCTTATCGGGCTGAACGATTGCTGAATGGGCGATGGCCTGATCTCGTGGTGGACGTTGCGACGGCGTTGATCAAGCAGGCCAAGGACCTCCAGATCACGCCCGCGGGCCTGCGCTATCTGCTGGACAACTTCCCCGACGCGCTGCCGCTGCTGGAGATGGGCTACAGTGTCTACGCCGACTACCAGCGCGCCTTGTCCTATCGCGGCGCGGTCGACTTCGATGACCTGATCCGGTTGGCGCTGCAGGCGCTCCGGTTGGATCCGGCCTTTCTCGGGCGGCTGCGGCAACGCTGGCCCTATATTCTGGAGGATGAGGCGCAGGACAGCAGCCGGCTTCAGGAGCTGATCCTGCGGGAGTTGGTCGGTCATGAAGGCAACTGGGTTCGGGTGGGCGATCCGAACCAGGCCATCTACGAGACCTTCACGACGGCAAGTCCCAAGTATCTCAGGAATTTCCTGGAGGAGCCGGGGGTTGTGGCGGCAGACCTCCCCAACTCGGGGCGCTCGATGCAGAGCGTCATCGATCTGGCCAACGCCTTGATCGACTGGACGATGGCGGACCATCCTGAGCCGAGTCTGCGCAGTGCCCTGACCATGCCCTACATCCAACCGACGCCACCCGGCGACCCGCAGCCCAATCCCCCTGATGACCCGGATCAAGTGCGCTTTGTGGATCGCGCTTACTCACCCAAGGATGAGATCGAGGCCGTGGCCCACTCCGCTGCTGCCTGGGTTGAGGCACACCCGGAGCAGACTGTTGCGGTCTTGGTCCCGCGCAACAACCGCGGATTCGAGCTGAGCAACCGCCTCAAGGAGATGGGGACGCCCCACGTCGAGCTCTTGCGCAGCGCCCCAGCCACCCGGGAGGCTGCCGGCGCGCTGGGCAACGTGCTGAACTACTTAGGTGATCCTGCCTCTGCACGGAAGTTGGGCACGGTCTACCGTGTATGGCGCCGGGATGACCGGGAGTCCGAGGAGCTCTGGAAAGAGGCCGAGGCTATCTCGAAACTCATTGAGAGATGTCCCCGGGTCGAGGATTTTGTGTGGCCCCGGTTGGGTCGTGATTGGCTGGCCTCGCTAGAGGATCACGCGCTCTGGTCCCCGGACCTTGGCGAGCACCTCAGTACTTTCCGAAGTCTGGTCCGGCGCTGGCAGGGCACGACCGTCCTTCCCATCGACCAGATCATTCTGACACTGGCCCAGGACTTCTTCGATGATCCTGTCGACCTGGCAATTGCTCACAAGTTGGCGTTGGTCTTGCGCCAGACCGCCGATGCGCATCCTGACTGGCGCCTGCCCGAGTTGACCGAAGAGCTGGCGGTGGTCGCCCGTAACGAGCGGCGTTTCCTGGGCTTTGCCGACGCTGACATCGGCTTTGACCCTGAGGTATACCGGGGCCAGGTGGTAGTCACCACGATGCACCGCGCCAAGGGACTGGAATGGGACAAGGTCTATCTGATGTCCGTTAACGACTACAACTTCCCATCGGCGCAGCCCCAGGATCAGTACATCTCGGAGCCGTGGTTCGTCCGAGATCAACTGAATCTCCAGGCTGAGGCGTTGGCCCAGCTGAAGGCCCTGGAGACCAATCCGGATCTCTTCGACTACGATGAAGGCACGCCCACGCTAGATGCTCGATTGGAGTACGCCGCCGAGCGCCTCCGGCTATTCTACGTCGGGATCACCCGAGCTCGCAAGGCGCTCAGCGTCACTTGGAACACGGGTCGTCGTGGCAATGCCCAGCCCTCGGTACCCTTCATCGCTCTGCAGACATGGTGGGAGCAAGCATGACCCTACTACCCGACGACTTCCAGTTCAGCCAGGCGAGCCTCCAGGACTTCGAGGATTGCCCGCGCCGCTTCCAGCTGCGCTACCTGGAGGGGCTCCGCTGGCCCGCGGTGGAGGCCGAGCCCATCGAGGAGCATGAGAAGCGGATGGCAATAGGCACCGATTTCCACACGATGGCCCAGCGCCATATCCTGGGTCTGCCCGAGGCCCAGATCGAGAGGTCCGCGCATGACCCCGATCTGCTTCGATGGTGGCGTAATCTCCTAACCTACCGCCCCGTCGAGACGTTTGGGGGTGATCCCAGTACAGCCAAAGTGCGGAGTGAGGTCGTACTGCAGGCGCAGGTGGCTGGTTACGGTCTAGTGGCCAAATACGATGTTGTGATCGTCAATCCTCGCTGTCGCTTTGTGATCCTGGATTGGAAGACCTCAAGCCGCCGCCCGCTAGATCAGGACCTCAAGGGCAGGCTGCAGACGCGCGTCTATCGCCTTCTGGCGGTTGAGGCGGGAGGCTACCTCAACGATGGTGAGGCGATTGATCCTGGATCCGTTGAGATGGTCTACTGGTTCCCTGAGTTCCCGGATGCGCCGGTGCGGTTGCCGTACGATGCTTCGCAGTATGAGAGCGATCGCCGGTATCTTGAACGACTGATCACCGAGATCGCCGGTATGGATGAAGCGACTTACGCGCTGACGGAGGACGAGCCCCGGTGCAAGTATTGCCTTTACCGCTCCTATTGTGGTCGGGGCGCGGAAGCCGGAGAACTGGCAGAAGCCGCGCCAGAGTGGGAGGCGACGTCGAGCCTTGAGGACCTCGATCTCGACCTCGAGCAGATCGCGGAGATCGCTTTCTAGCTAAGAGCTGTCTTGTTTCAGAGCCTGTCCGGAGTAAAATAGATGAATGAGTCCACTAATTCTGGAGGCATAACAAAATGAACCAACTCGAGTTGATGCGCAAGCTGAGCATACCGGGCGAGACGAAGATGGTGTTGATGATCATGGACGGCGTCGGCGGGCTGCCCGGTCCCGACGGCCTCACCGAGCTCGAGGCCGCGAAGACCCCCAATTTCGATGCACTGGCTAAGAAGGGGATTGTGGGTCTCAGCACGCCGGCTCGTCCTGGCGTCACACCGGGCAGCGGCCCCGGCCATGTGGGGCTCTTTGGTTACGATCCCATGGAGTGGGAGATCGGTCGTGGGGTCCTGGAGGCTCTGGGTATAGATTTCGACCTTGGTCCGAATGACCTGGCAGCTCGGGGTAACTTCGCCACCGTAGATGCCGATGGGAACATCACGGATCGCCGTGCAGGACGTATCCCGACGGAGGAGGGGGCACGTCTCGTGGAGAAGCTCCGCCAGATTGAGCTGCCGGGCGTGGAGACCTTTGTCGAAGTCGTCAAGGAGTACCGCTTCGTGCTCGTGCTGCGTGGTGAGCAGCTGGAGGACGGCCTCACGGAGACCGATCCTCAGATGACGGGCGTTCCGCCGCTCCCCGTTGAGGCGCTGCGCCCCGAGGCCGAGGCATCAGCCAAGCTGCTGAATATGTGGCTTGCCAAGGCCCGCGAGCTGCTGAAGGACGAGCCCAAGGCCAACAGCATGAACCTGCGGGGCATCGCGAAGGTCCCGCCCATCCCCAAGATGAACGAGATCTACGCGATGGCGTTGGGCGCGATTGCGACCTACCCCATGTATCGGGGTATCGGCCGGCTGGTGGGGATGAAGGTGTTGCCCACGGGGGACACCATTGCCAGTGAGGTGGAGACACTGAAGAAGTACTGGGACGACTACGACTTCTTCTTCTTCCATGTCAAGAAGACCGATAGCTACGGTGAGGACGGCAACTTCGAGGGCAAGGTGCACGTGATCGAGGAGGCTGATGCAGCGCTTCCAGAGATCCTGGCGCTGAACCCCGATGTGATCTTCGTCACGGGCGATCACAGCACGCCGTGGGCGCTCAAGTCGCATTCGTGGCACGAGGTGCCAGTGCTGCTCTGGTCGAAGTATATCCGCCCCGATGATGTGGACGCCTTTGGTGAGCGGCCCTGTATGCGCGGCGGCTTGGGGCATATCCGCCATGTCGATATCGTGCCGCTGATGATGGCGCACGCGGGCCGCCTGACCAAGTTCGGCGCCTAGCCCCCTACCTTTGCTACTGCTTCGTCGGGCTGGGGCTTATCTGACTGGTATCGCGCTGCCCTTCGCGATCTTGGCGCCGTTGGCTTTCGTGGGCGAGCGTCTCCTGGGCATCCGTCCGGAGGGTGGGCTGCAGATCTGATTCGCCACGGTCTTGACCTTCTCTGTGCCGGTGTGGGCTTACTTCGCTGTGGCGGACGCTTCGGCGGCCGGTGCTACGCTTGGCAAGCGCTTGACGCGGATCTGCGTGCGACGAACCGGTGGCGGTCGGATCCGGTTCGGCACAGCGTTGGCGCGGACGGCCCTGAAGCTGATGCCGTGGGAGTTGGCCCACCTGTTAGGGTTTGCCCTTGTGGATGGGGTGAGCGACACGGCGCAGCTCGTGGGGTTGGTCGCGGCGAACGTGCTTATGCTTGGCTACTTAGGCGTCCGCGCATTGACGCGAGGAGAGCAGAGCATGCACGACCTGGTCGTGGGGACGGTGGCGACCGCGGAATGTAGCTGACTGCAGGCCACGATTCCGCCCACCCGCTGCGTCCCGATCCGGGCGTGAATGGGCCCGGCGCAGGTCACTCGCAGGCGCGATCAAAGTCTTTGGACCGACCGCCAGCTCTCAGGCTGGCGGTCGGTGACACCTAGCGGTCAGTAAAGCTGGTTCGCAGTAACCGCTTCAGCGGTTCCGCGGCTGAGGCCGCGACGACATACCTCACCTACCAGGTTAACTGAGTACTCGCATCATAGAAGGCACGATGACACTGAAATGGGTGGATCCGGAACCGGTTGCGGTGCCCAGAGCGCTCCGGGAGGCAATCGGTGGGCATCCGCTGGTCGCCGAGACCCTCGTGCGGCGCGGCATCAGGACACCCTCCGAGGCCAGCGCTTTTCTCGACCCTGCGTTCTATGAACCTACCGATCCTCTCGAGATGCCGGGGATGGCGGAGGCTGTCGCGCGCATCCAGCAGGCGCTCAACCTGGGTGAGCGGGTCTGCGTCTGGGGTGACTTCGACGTTGATGGGCAGACCGCCACGACCGTGCTGGTCTCCGTGCTCAGGGCGCTGGGCGGCGATGTCATCTACCATATCCCCTTGCGAGAGACCGAGTTCCATGGCATGCGGCTGCCGTGGCTTGCGGAAGAATTGGCAAAGGGCGTGAGGCTTGTGGTGACCTGTGACACGGGCGTGGATGCCCACGAGGCGGTCGACTACGCCAACGATCGTGGCGTGGATGTTGTGGTCACAGATCATCACGAGTTGCCTGAGGCGCTGCCCGATGCCTACGCGGTTGTCAACCCGCACCTGTTGCCGGATG
>JAFGNI010000458.1 GCA_016927095.1 Anaerolineae bacterium
GCGATGCGTGCCCTTGAGACCCTGGTGACGCAGAACGTAGGGTTCAAGCTCTTCCAAGAGATCGAGAAGGCGAAGAAGACGCTCACACCGGATCTCGTAGCGCGACTGAAGTTCCGCTACGAGCACATCGACGTCGATGAGCGCATCCTTCGGCGGGACTTCGAGGAGATGATCGCACCCGAGGTCTCGCAAGTAACTAGGGATGTGCGCGCCGTCCTGCGGGACGCCAGGATGAGAGCCGATCAGATCGACGTCGTGCTCCGCACCGGTGGTACATCCCTCGTTCCCGCCTACGTGCGGCTCCTCGAGGACACCTTCGGGCCCGGCAAGGTCCGCGAGATGGACCCGCTTACCTCAGTGGGCGGCGGCATGGCGGTCGTAGCGCACGAGGGCACGGGGCTAGTGCCGGCCTATGCCTATCGCTATGAGAATCCCTTCGTTTATGCCCGGGCCACCAGCGGGCGCCACTACGAGCACACGATCCTTCGTGCGCGCACGGGCTGCTACACAGACCGAGATTACGAGATCATCAATCTTCCTCTGACCCTCAGCGGGCTCCATGCCATTCGACCCGCCGACCTCGACTACGACTCCGAAAGTGAGAAGCTACTTCGGTTCAAACTCAACCGGCCCAGCACAGTCTATGTCATCTACCAGGCTAAGGCAGAGCAGCTTCCGCTTTGGCTCCGCGGCTTCCAGCGCGATGAGACGCTGCAGGTAGAGATTCAGACGCCGGGCGGGCTTTATCCGTTCTTCGTGTATCGCCGCGACTTCCCTGCGGGCGCCTTTGCTATCGGCGGCGCCCACGCCAAGGGATACAGTGGCATTGTCTTCCTGAACTACATCGTCGCCGCCAAGCCTCTCTAGTTGCAAAAGCAGTCAGCGCACCTATAATAAGAGTGAAGCGAGTCTGCTTTTCCTCCCCCGCTAGCCGCTGCGAAAGACGGCGCGCTGGCATTTGCAGTGCGAAAGGAGAATGACATGGCCACGCGTATGGAAACCGAAGAGAACCTCACAGCTGTAGCGGAGCAGCCACGGATCGAGCTGAATCAGGCCGGTGCTGAGGAACTCGCCACGCTGCCGGGCATTGGGTCCGTGCTGGCGGAGCGCATCATCACCTACCGCGATGAGCATGGGCCCTTTCTCTTCAAGGAAGATATCCGGCAGGTGCCCGGTATCGGCAACGGGCTGTACAGTGAGGTCGAGGACCTCCTCACAGTCACGGTGCCCACAGCTGACGAGCTTGCCGGTCAAGAGGCAGAAGAGGAGGAACCCGGCAACGGCAAAGCGCTCGAATTCGACGTTTCAGATCTCGAGCAGGCCGTCCAAGAGGAGCCGTCCGGAGAGGCGCCAGCCCCAGAGGGCGTAACCTATGTGACCCCGCCGCCGCTGCCCGTGTCCGCCACCGAGCAAGCAATGTCCACCGAAGAAGAACCGGAAAGGGAAACCTATACGACGCCACCGCCGCTACCAGTTTCTGCAACGGAACAGGCGGCGCCTGAAGAAGCCGCCGAGGCATATGCCGAGGAAGAAGGTGTGGAAGTAGAACCAGCAGAGACAGAAGGCCCAGTGGCGGAACCTGCCCCGGAAGAGGTCACCGGAGTAGCCGAGATGCCCCAGAGACGGGAAGCCGCCAGAGAACGCGGCTCCGGGTGGGTATGGACGGCCCTACTGGGTGCCGTCCTTGGCGCCGTGCTCGGCATGGTGCTCACGCTTCTGGTCTTCGCTGGCATCAACGGCGCCGTCGACATCAATCGCAGTCAGGCCATGACCCAGATGCGCGGCCAAGTAAATGAGCTCAACGTCGAGCTAGACGCGATCCAAGGCGATGTCAGTACGCTCCAAGGCGATGTCTCAGGGCTTCGCGAGCGGGTCGAGGTGCTGTCGGGCTTGACTGCCCGAATGGAACAGGCTGAGGAAGCCTTGGAGACCTTCACCGTTGAGATCCAGGCGCTTGAGGATGAGACCGCTGCGCTCACAACATCACTGAACACGCTTACTGATGATGTCGAAGTGATGGGTGAGACCCTCGACGCCGTCGAAGCTCAGACCGAGAAGGCAACCTCTTTCTTCGAGGGCCTCCAGGACCTGATGCAGGAGATCTTTGGGCAGTCGCCAAGCCCACAGGGCGCCGCGCCTGAGACCATCGAGGAGGTGGACGCGTGAGCAACGACAACGGCGCGCCAGCCAGATCAGGTGGATTCTGGCATACCGTCGGCACCATTCTCAAGTTCCTGCTCCGGCTGCTCCTCATACTGATCTTCGGAGCACTCCTTGGTGCAGGCCTCTACTACGGGATTCCCTGGCTCTACCGGGCCACGATTGTGCCAGTGCAGCAGAACGCCGCGGATATCGCCACCCTAGACCGGCAGGTTGAGTTGGTTGAGGACAACATCGACACGCGGATCGAGGCGCTCCAGGACCGCAATGCCGCTCTGGAGGGGGAGCTGACCGGATTGCGCGAGACCGTAGCCGTACAAGAGCGCGCGATGGCCACAGCAGCGGCGCAACTGGCTACGGTGCAGCCTGGTGTCAGTGAGCTGCAAGCGGCCTACAACAGCCAAGCCAGCGACTTGGCCGACCTAGAGAGCGCCCTCGAACGGATCACCCGCGAACTTGCTTCACACCGGACCCAGATGGGGCAACAGGAGACCGACCTCGCCGACCTTGAGCAGCTTCTGGACGAGACCGCCGCTGAATCTGCCGAGATGTTCGAGAACCTTGAGGCGGACCAGACGGAGATGCTTGGTAGGTTGGCCTTGCTGCAGGCAGCACAGGATCTGCTCAGGGTTCGCCTGCAGCTGCTGGAGGACAATACGGGCGCTGCCCGGGCCTCACTTGCCGTCGTGACCGAGCATCTCACCCATGCGTCGGTTTGGTGGCCCGATGTGGCCGACCAGGCCGTGCGTTGGGCGGCTCAGACCGAGGCCCTCGATATGCTGATTGAGGAGCGTTCCTTCAGAGCCACGCCCACGCTCGAGTCTCTCTGGGCCGATATCGCAGCCAGTGTGCTGCCGCCGCTACCTGCGGGCACCGTGTCGCTCTCAACGCTGTCGACCTTCACCAGCCTCACATCGACCATGACGACGACCCTCACAGCGACCGCAGCCATCAGCCCCACAGGCACGGTGACGGTCACGCCGACACCCACCCCCACAGCGACGCTCACCCCAACGCCGACGTTGACCCCAACGCCCACAGCGACCGCAACGCCCAGCCCAACGCCAACACCCTTCGTCACGCCCACGCCTACCCCCACCCCAGAGGAGTAGGTTGGGCAGATATGGGGACGCCGGTGGCTGACGGCCCATGGTCTGAGCCGTCAGCCACTTGTCTTGGCGCCGCACCGTCATAGAATCGCGAACGTGATGAGAGCAGGACGCTTAGGAGCACGGTCCTGAGATGCACTGGCACTCGTCACGTCTGCTGAGAGTTAGCCTAAGGAGACACCAGCGCGGGTGAGGCGTCCAACAGGACCTGGACTGCGGCAATCGCTCAGGATGTCGGTGGTGACCATGCGAGGCAGAGGATGATCCGCTTGCCGGGCACCCTCACGATCGCTGCCGTCGGTCGGCTACGAACCCTGCACTGGCAGGCTGCCCAGCAGGACTATGCCGCGCGCCTGGAGCGGTACACTCAGCTGTCCATCATCGAGGTGCGGGACCACGTTGGCGGCAACCTGCCCGATCAAGTGGCCATCAGCAGAGAGGGGGTGGCGCTGCTGGAGGCCGTAGAGGGTATTCCGTGGATGATCGCCCTCGACGCGAAGGGCAAACAGACCACCAGCGAAGGGTTTGCTTCCTACCTCCACAAGCAGGTGAGCGTCTACCGCGACGTGGCGTTTCTGATCGGTGGGCCAGTCGGGCTATCCGAGGAGGTGCTGTCACGCTGCAGCGAGCGCCTCTCTTTCTCGCCGATGACCTTTCCTCATGAGCTCGCACGCGTGATGCTTCTAGAGCAGCTCTATCGTGCGATGACGATCCTGAGCGGTGAGCAATACCACAAGTAGTCCTGAGACCATGCAGCTATTCTACTTCCTGTCCAAGTTCCTCCCCAATTTCGTCTACCCCGCTGGCCTGACCAGCCTGCTCCTCATTGTCGCGCTGTTGCTTCGAAAGCGTCAACGGGCGCGAACGATAGTCATCGCCCTGGCCCTCGGCACACTCTGGCTGGGTGGCAACCGCCTCACCAGCATGATCCTCGTCCGTAGCCTGGAATGGCGATATCCCTCCCTCAGCCACGACCCACTCCCGCGCGCTGATGCTATCGTGGTGCTCGGTGGCGGTACACAGGAGCAGCTCCCACCTCGTCCCTTCCAGGAGGTCGGTGAGGCCGGTGATCGCATGATCTATGCCGCTTATCTCTTCCGTGAAGGGGTTGCCCCCACCATCGTGGTCAGTGGCGCGCGTGGCCCGCTCTCTAATCCTGGCGGCGTCCCCGAATCCGAAGTGATGGCCCAACTCCTCGTCTTCTTTGGCGTGCCACGCGAGGCCATCATCCTTGAAAGCACGTCGATGAACACCTACGAGAACGCCATCGAGACACTGACACTGCTTGAGCAGCGCGGTCTGACCGACATTGTCCTCGTGACATCGGCCATGCATATGCCGCGCTCCGTTGCCATCTTCAAAAAACTCGAACTTGCCCTGACACCGGCCCCAACCGACTACCTACTGACCCAGTCCGATTGGGACTACTACACCCAGCCCAATCTAGGCATACAGCTTATGGGGCTGCTTCCTCAGGCTGA
>JAFGNI010000459.1 GCA_016927095.1 Anaerolineae bacterium
CCGTGAAAGACCGTGGCGATGGCATAGCTCAGTGGCAACCACCACCGGCGCCCTTGCCAGTAGGCAGCCCAGCCAAGGCCAATGATCCCGCTGGTGAGCGCGTGCATCGCCGTCGCGAAGAACCGCACGCCAACGCTCCCCGCCCATCCCAAGGATTGGCCCAGCGCCAGCGCTCCATTCGAGATCCCCTCAAACCACGCGAAGCCCAAACCGCACGCCGCACCCCACAAAAAAGCGGTCAGCGAGGAGGGCTTCACCCAGATACCCATCACGCCCATGACCAGCGTCTTGCCCAGCTCCTCGATCAGCGGGGTCACCACCGCCAATGTCAGGCTCAAGGTGATCAGGGCGAGCGGTGATACGAGGACTGCCATGATCTCTTCCTGGTCGGACGGCGGACGCTCGGCCCACTGCATCAAGAGGGCAAGCAGGTCATTGAGCTCCGCGGCGCCCGAGGGCGTCAGCAGGATGAGGCCCGCCGCGACCGCGGCGCTGAGCAGGAGGCCTATCACCTCCACCGGTATCGCCAGGAGGATGCTCGAAGCGCCGCCGGCGACCGCGAGGATCATGCGTCGCAGCGTGATCGCGTGATCCCGCCCAACGACCAGGGCCAGCAAGGAGAAGAGCAGCAACCCAGGCAGGGTGATCAACGCAAAGTGGATGGGCGCGAAGAAGAGCTGCGATTGTGCCTCGCCTGGCAGGGCGATGCCTAACCCACCTATGACGAGGCTGAGCGCGGCAAAGACAAGCCATCCCCACTGCGTATAGAACCGGCGAGCCGGCTGAGCGCGCCAGCCGGCGATGCCCGCCACAACCATGCCGATCCCAAGCGTCAGCATGATCAGACCAAAGCCAGCCGTCACCACCGCAATGGACCCAAAGAATCCGGGGAAAGCCAACGGGGCCACCACGAAGAGCCCACCAAAGGCCACCAGACCCAGACCTAACAAGACGGAGAACGCCCAGACGGGTCGTGGCAGATGCGCGGTCTCATACGCGTTCATGCGGTGTCCTTCCAGCCTATGCCTAGCCTATACCCAGCTCATGCCTCACAACAAAACGGGGATAGCGCAGCCCCAGATACGATCTGAAGCATAACGCTACCCCCGCGGTTTGAAAAGCGGTCGGTCGTCCTCTAGTTCTGGACGATCTCCACGGACTCGAGAACGTCCGCCTGGGGTGCGGAGGGATCGCCCATCGTCACGCGGGCGAGCTTCTCAAGGACGTCAAGGCCCTCGGTTACTTGCCCAACCAGCGCAAACTGCCCGTTAAGCTGTGCCGCATCCGCCCCTAAGGTAATGAAGAATTGACCATTGGAGAGCATCCCGACCAAGCCGGCGCGATCGAAGACGCCCTGGGACTCCCCTGTGCAGTAGTAACCAGGATAACCCACCGTCGAGTTCGTGGGATCGCCGGTCACGGCGACGAAGCCGTCGCGCACGAAGAAGAAGTCCGAGCCGTCGTACCAATTCTCGCCGGCTAGGAAGACAAAGCTGTTGACGTTCACCGGCGCGGACTCGGCAAGAAGCTGGATTCGGATCTCGCCCTGGCTGGTGCTCAACACCGCCTCGTAGTCATCCTCTGCTGCCACCGAGATCTCGGGTGGATCGGGGAAGAAGATCTCATCCTGGCTCTCCAAGATGCTCTTGAAAGCAGCCAATCCCTGATAGGACAGCCCGATGTCGGAAGGGAACATGACGTTGTTGAAGATGAAGGTGGGCGTCCCGGGCAGTCCCAGGCTGATCGACTCGTCATATTGTGCCTGGATCTTCTCCACATAGGTATCGTTGTCCAGCGCCTCATCGAAGGCCTCAACGTCCAGACCCAGATCCTCAGCGTACGCGCTCATCGTCGCGCGGACCTCGTCCTCCGTGAGCGCGCTCCAAATCGCAGCGTTATCGAAGAGCAGGTCATGCATCTCCCAGAACTTGCCCTGGGCACCGGCAGCCTCAACCGCCTCCGCCGTCACCATCGCATACGGATGGAAATCCAAGGGGAAGTGGCGGTAGACCAGCCGCACATTGGGATTGTCGTCAAGGAACGTCTGCAGGACAGGGTACATCCCAGCACAACCAGGGCACTGGAAGTCCGAGTACTCAAAGATGGTGATCTCGGCGTCCGCTTCGCTGGCACCCTTGACGTAGTCCGTATCGTCAACGGGCCGGACAGGCAGCTCGGGCAGCGGTGCCGCCTCGCACATCCCGATCTCCTCTGGCGGCGTGACCACCACAGGTTCGGAAGGGTCTCCTGTGGGTACCGGGGTGGGCATCTCGGGTTCCGCCGGCGCGTCAGTAGGCGCCGTCGTTGGTTCCTCCTCCGCCGGGACAGAGGTTGGCGCTGGCGTGGACGCAGTCCCGGTACACGCGGCGAAGACCATCAGCACCACCAACCCCAGGACCGGCAACCGCCACTTGGGCTTGTACATTGTATCGACTCCTCTTCTTCTCAATTTAGAAGATATTATACCAGAAAAACTGGGGTATTCACCCCAGCCTTCTGTCGGGACAGCAAGTGTAACAGATACGGGGCAAGGGGGAAGACCGGGAAGCCTAGGCAGGATGCGTCCAGAACGGGGGTTGTTCCAGCCGCCACAGGGCGAGCACGCCCGCGACAACCACAAAGCCACCGACGATGTAGCCCTCCAGAACCGAGGCCTGGGTGACGAAGATCGCCAACAGGCCCACCACAAAGGCTGCAATGTAAATCAGGAAGACGGCCTCACGCCGGGTGAAGCCGGCATAGGTCAGCCGGTGGGAGGTATGGTCGACACCGGGCGTCGTCAGAGGATTCAACCGGCGCCGGAGGCGTGAGATGACCACCAGCGTTGTATCGAAGATGGGCACACCCAGCACCAGCAGGGGGATCATCCACGTGACGAAGGGCACGTTGCCTGGGAAACGGAGCTTGATGCCGAGAGACGCCAGGACAAAGCCCAGAAACAGCGCCCCCGAGTCTCCCATGAAGATCGTCGCCGGATTCCAGTTGTAGATCAGAAAGCCGATACAGGCTGCCATCACCGCCACAGACAGGGCGCCCACCAAGTACTGCCCGCTGAGCGCACAGAGGATGCTGAAATGCGCGGCAGCGATGGCTGCCACGCCGCCCGAGAGGCCGTCCATGTTGTCCAGCAAGTTCAGCGCGTTGGTGATGCCCACCACCCAGAGGATGGTCGCCGCCAGGTCAACAGCCGGCCAAGGGAATGCGCGCACCTGGACCCCTGTCAGGAGCAGCAGGCCGACGGCAAGGAGCTGGCCGATCAGCTTCACGCCGGCACCCAAGGTGAAACGATCATCCCAGAAGCCTAGAAAGGAGACCAACGTTGCCCCGATGAGGATGCCGCCCAGTTCACGGAAGACCCCGCGCAAGAGGACCGTTGCCACCAAGGTGCTCAGGAAGATCGCCACGCCCCCCATCCGTGGGGTCGGAATCGTGTGGACTTTCCGGCTGGGATCCGGCTGATCGACAGCGTGCAAACGCAGGCCAAGCTTGCGCGAGAGGGGCGTCCCCAAGACAGCCAGGGAGAGCACTCCTACAAAAACGATGAAGTAGGTTGTGATGTTCGAGATCATTACGGCGCGCTTTCGGGCACGGACTCCGGGACAACCTCGCTGGCGCCCTGCAGCTGCTCGATTAACTGCAGAATCGCAGCCTGTTGTTCGGCCGGCGCC
>JAFGNI010000460.1 GCA_016927095.1 Anaerolineae bacterium
ACGAAGGGGCACTCACAGTCCCCGCCGTACCAGTCCGTCTGCTGCGCGGCTTGCCCCCCAGCGCCGACGATGATGGGATCGCTCCACGTGCGCAGATCGAGCGAGGTGCGACAGAAGACCGCAGATTGCGGCACCGCATCTCGCTTGTGGCCCATGTAGTAGCAGTGATAGACATCCCCGATCTTCAGGACCATAGGGTCGCGGCTGTTGTCGTAAGGCCCTGAGAAGAGATCGGGCTGCCCGCTATCCCCCAGCACACGTTCGAACGATTTCCCATCCTCGCTCCTGGCAAGGCAAATTCGGTTCCAGTCACCATAGAACATCAGGTACGAGCCGCCCTCCCTGATCACATGCGGGGCCTGCAGCCCTCCGGGCGTCTCGCCCAGATCGGCGCGTGCCTCCATCGCGATTCCCATCGGCATCCAATGCTTGGACCGCAGGTCGGCGCCCTCCCAGCGATAGAAGAGCCGGCTCTGCCCGCCGCACGCCGTGCCCCGGATGCATGACCAGAGCTGCCAGGTACCATCTGCAGCCTGCCACACTGCGAAGTCTACAGGTTGCTGTTGGGGCGTTATATAGGGCCCCAGGTCCGGATCGCCTGCTACCTGCCACCACTCACTCACAATCCGAGGTCGCATGTCGGCTTCTCCTTTCGCTGCATAGTGCTGCCGCGGTCAAACGTTATCCTCTCCCGCGCACGCTCAGGTAATGATGCCACAGGATCCGCGCCGCTACCGCTCGCCACGGGCGCCACGCCTCGGCGATGGTATCGACCTCCGGGTAACTCGGAATGGAGGCCAGTCCTCGTAGGTCCTGGATCGCCTTGGCGAGCGCCAGGTCGCCCGACGGCCATGCGTCGGGTCTGCGCAAGCAGAAGAGCAGATAGGTATCGGCCGTCCACGGCCCGATGCCCCTGATCGCCACCAGGGTCGCTCGAGCCACCTCGTCATCCATCCGCCCGACCTCATCCAGGTTCAGTTCGCCACCGATAGTGCCCTTTGCAAGCCCGCAGACGTACCCCGCCTTCTGGCGGCTGAACCCGATATCCTTCAACATGGCATCGTCCAGCGTCATGAACCGCTCGGGCGTGACGGTTTCGATACACCGCTCGAGCTTGGCTAAGGCGGCCTCCGCCGATTCCAGGGAAACCTGTTGCGAAAGGATCGCCAGAACCAGACCCGGGAATCCCGGCTCGTGCGCCCAAAACGGTGGTATACCCCATCTGTCAATGACGTAAGCCATCTCGGGGTCAGAGCGGGTGAGCTCGTGGATTGCCCGTACGAATGTCTCCTGCGTCAGAGTATCAGCAGCAGGCAGCGACAGTCTCGAAGATCCATTTTCAGGTCCAGGCATGGCTGCGAGTATAGTCAGGTCAGCGCCGCGGGAAACTCATCGGCACAATCCGTGGCGGCGTTCCACGCCATGCTTCGGGATGGCCTTTCTTTGACATGGGTACACAAGACGCCTGCCGGGTGCTTACCGGCAGGCGTCTCGTCTGGACCATCCTCCAGCGGACCGGGATACGACGCGCCCCGGTCCTGACCTAACCGTACACGGGTCCGAAATTCGCGCAGGCGCGGAAGTCCGCACCCATCGGATCCTGTGCTCCGAAGGCTGTCCACGCACCCGGGCGGTAGACCTGCTCCTCGGGCACGTTGTGCATATAGACCGGGATACGCAGCATCGACGCCAGCGTGATCAGGTCAGCCCCTATATAGCCGTAGCTGATCGCACCGTGGTTGGCGCCCCAGGCGTTCATCACCGAGTAGACATCGCGGAAGGGACCCACCCCATTCGTGCGAGGCACAAACCAGGTTGTCGGCCACGTCGGATCCGTCCGAGAATCGAGCTTGCTGTGGACCTCATCGGGCAACTCAACCACGACGCCCTCAGCGATCTGCAGCGCCGGGCCAAGCCCTTCCACCCAATTCAGGCGCGACATCGTGACCGGCATACCGCCGCGGGACACAAAGTGGCTGGACCATCCGCCACCGCGGAAGTACTCGACATTGCCAGGATACCACAGCGTCGCATCGAGACACGCCTTCGCGTCGTCAGCGGTGACATCCCACCACTGCTTCATACCGGGCTTTCCATCGATGGTCTGCTGGCCCGTCGCGTCCAGCGCGGTGGAGCCGGAGTTAATCAGATGCAGGAAACCGCCTGCTGCGTCGCCGGTCACCTGATATCCCGTCACGCGTTTCACCGCCTCCGGGCTCCAGTAGGTGCGCACGTCGGAAAAGATCTGCGCCCGCCCGGTCAGCAGATGGCCGAACAACATCGAGACGCCATTGAGCGCGTCGTTCTCCGTCGCAACCACGTAGGGCTGCCGGACACCGTTCCAGTCAAAGGAGGAGTTGAGGATGGCCTCCATGAAGTCACCGTTCGGGAAGTGGTCGGTCCACTGGCGCTGCCCCTGGAACCCGCTAGCAATCGCGTTGTGCCCCAGAGCCTCCTCGCCGAACCCCAACTCGGCCAACCGCGGGTTGCCCACCATCAGGTCCCGCGCGATCATCGCCATCTTGACCGACAGCTCCCAGTCGTGGGCCTTCTGCTCGGGGGTTCGCTGCTTCGCGGGCGGATTGTGATCGTCGCCCTCGTGGCATAGCTCCTTGACCCAGGTTATCGCCGCCTCAAACTCCTCAGGGTCATAGATCCCCTCGTCAAAGCGGCGGACGAACTCAGTCATGTCGACCGATTCGGCCCGCATACCCAGATACTGCTCAAAGAAAGAGGGTTGCACGATCGAGCCGGCGATACCCATCGAGACACTGCCCATCGAAAGATATGACTTGCCACGCATTCGGGCCACGCTAAGCCCCGCACGCGCGAACCGCAGTAGCTTCTCCCTCACATCCGCTGGGATCGACTCATCGCCTGCATCCTGGACATCGCGCCCGTAGATTGTGAACGCGGGCAGCCCCTTCTGTGTGTGTGCCGCGCCGACTGCCGCGAGGTAGACGGCGCCCGGACGCTCAGTGCCGTTGAAGCCCCAGATGGCCTTTGGGATCAGTGGGTCCATATCCATCGTCTCGGACCCATAGCACCAGCACGGTGTCACCGTCAGCGACAGGCCCACGTTCTCCTTGCTGAACTTCTCGGCAGCCATCGCCGCTTCAGCCGCACCGCCAATGCACTGGTCGGCAATCACGCACTCCACGGGCAAGCCGTTCGGGTGTCGCAGGTTCTCGCTGAGGAAGCGGGCGACGTTCCTCGCCATCCCCATCGTCTGATCCTCAAGCGACTCGCGCACCCCTCTGCGCCGCCCATCGATCGTAGGGCGAATGCCGATCTTGGGCATCGAGCCAATCAAACGGTTCTGCGGGGGAGTCATCTTCAGTCCTTTTCCGTTAGCCATGGATCCTCCTGTCTTGATGAATAGCATAGTTCCGACACAATAAGAGGTAAGTCGGGTGGCGTTCGCGCCTCCCGGATGACAACGTTACCATATCCGGCCCAACACAATACCGACTACCGGTAGATCTCGCTGCATGACTCCATTTAAGCATCATCAGGCGCGAATGTCAAACTATCCCGCGCCCCTCTGCATGGTGAGCGGCTCCCGGCTTCCGAGCGGCTCCCGGCTTCCGAGCGGCTCCCCGCTTCCGAGCGGCCTGAGCCGCCCTGCATCAAGGCCGTTAGTTCCCAATTACCTCAAACCGTCCAAAGCTGCCCGCGGCTCCCATAGCCGGCTGGCCTCCCCCCACGAACAGCTCAAACGCACCCGGCTCGATCACGCGGCGACCGTCGTCCAGGACCACGCTCATCTGCTCAGGCGCGATCGTGAACGTGATCTGCTGGACCTCACCAGGCGCGAGATGGACCCGCTTAAACCCAACAAGCTGCTGCACCGGGACAGGCACCGAGGCCTCGCGGTCCTTCAGATACACCTGGACCACTTCGTCACCAGCCCGATCCCCCGTGTTCTCCACAGCCACCGTGACCTCGACCGCGATGCCGGGCTCAACCGTCAATGAGCTCAACACCTGGCTACCATAGGCGAATGTCGTATAGCTCAGCCCATGGCCGAAGGGATAGAGCGGCATGCCCCGGAAGTAGCGGTAGGTGTGCCCTTCCATCCGGTAGTCCCGGAATGGCGGCAGATCGTCCACCGACCGGTAGAACGTGACTGGCAACCGTCCCGCGGGGTTGATATCGCCAAAGAGCACATCGGCCAGCGCCGTTCCTCCCTCCTCACCGGGATACCAGAGCTCTACCACCGCAGCGGCGTGGGCCTCGGCCCAGGTCGCGGCAACGGCACTTCCGTTCAACAGGACGACCACGACCGGCTTGCCCGTCGTGGACACCGCCTCGAGCAATGCCTCCTGCACCCCGGGCAGGCCGATATCCACCCGATCGCCGGTGCTCCGCTCGCCACCCTCGACGCCCTCCTGCTGACCCTCCTCGCCTTCGATCAGCTGCGAGAGACCCATCACGGCAATGACCACGTCGGCGTCCCTGGCCGCGGCAACGGCCTCGGCAAATCCGGATGTGTCCTTGCTCCGGATGCCACAGCCCCTGGCATAGGTCACCTCGACGCTGTCCCCAACCTTGCGCCGGATACCCTCGAGCGGGGTCACAGAAGCCGACGGGAAACCGTTGTAGTTGCCTAACAGGATAATGGGATCGTCGGCATTGGGCCCGACCACGGCGATCTTCTTGAGCATCTTGGGCAAGGGCAAACAGCCCGTATTCTTGAGTAGGACAATCGACTCCTGCGCCATCTGGAGGGCCAACGCACGGTGCTCTGCCGAGTCATTGACCTCGATGGGGATGCTGGCGTAGGGCACGCGCTCGGGCGGGTCAAACATCCCCAGGCGGAAGCGCGCCGTGAAAAGCCGTGTCACAGCCGTATCGATCGTCGCCTCAGTGATGAGCCCCTTCTCGACCGCAATGAGCAGCGACTTGTAGACCTCGCCGCAGTTCAGGTCACATCCGTTGGTCACGGCCATCGCCGCGGCCTCTTCTGGCGTGCCAACGACCTGATGGTGCGCGAAGATATCGCGTATCGCGCCGCAGTCCGACACCACATAGCCCTCAAAGCCCCACTCGTCCCGCAGGATCTGCTGAAGCAGCGTCGTGCTGGCACAGCAGGGCTCCCCGTTGGTCCGGTTGTAGGCGCCCATCACCGAATACGCCCCGGCCTCGCGGACCGTCGCCTCAAAGGCCGGAAGGTACGTCTCGCG
>JAFGNI010000058.1 GCA_016927095.1 Anaerolineae bacterium
ATAGGGCGTTGACATAGCGAAGCGCTTAATCTCCTAGGAGTCTGTGAATATCCGGATCGGGTTACCCTGTGGCGATGGGCCCCAAATGGCACAACATTGAGATTTTACCGCATCTCCCAGATTGCACAACAACTCAATCCGGCCCTTCCGGGAAGCTCAAAGCTACCTCGAGTGGGGTCGCTTCCCGGAAGGTGAGTGCGGTTACCAGGCTGATCAGCCCAGACAGGGCTTGAACTTCGTCACAACGTCGTTCACCTGCGCGCCTAACACCTCAATCTCGTCGAGGCGGTTCGTCCCTAACCCCGCCTCGGCTGCCAGCGCGATATGATTCAGGCCCCGCACGTAGGGCGCCGCCATACCCGGGCCCGCGGGATCGAAACCCTGACATGCCGTGGCGACAGCATCCGTCGCGACGGGGTCCTTGCCCGCGAGGAGCACGCCAGGGGTGATGGCGCCAAAGCCCTGGATCCACGGACCTTCACCGCCTTCGGTCGTGAGAATGCCGTCAATCAGTGCGAAGTCCACGGGGCGGGTCTTGTTCAGCTCGACGATGATGCGCGGCACCCGCTGGCCCGCGGTCTCGTCCGATGGGCCGTGGAACTCCGAGCGATGGCTGTGCTGCGGGCTCAGTTGGTAGAATCGAGCCGGCACCAAGCCGAAGAGGTTCTTCATCGAGTGGGTCACGCCGGCAACCCAGTGGCACTTCATCTTGGCCACCGACATGAAGGCATCGACCTCCTGCAGAATGGGGTTGAAGATGTAGCTGTCGTACATCTCGCCGCCGCCGGGAACAACTGCATCGACGAAGTCATCGTAGGGATCGGGCCGGTTGAGATCGATCAGCGTCGCGCCGACGTCCTCGGCGATCTCCTCATAGCCCCACTGGGTGTAGGAGCCCCACTGGTAGACCGCTTCGACGATGAAAACCTCCTTGGCACCCGCGTCCCGGACCAGCGCCGCCAGGGCGCGCACCACCTCAGGGTGCGTGACAAAGGACTCCATGGGCGAATAGCCTGGGGGGCCATCGTTGCCCAGGCCGCCGGTCAGGTTTGTCTTCAGCGCCACCCGGTCGCCGGGGCGCACGACGTCGCCCAACCCGCCAAGGTCGTCCAACATGTCACGCACGGTGTTGTAGATCATGTCGCGGTCGTAGTCCCTGGCGGTCGCGATCGCAACCTTGCTGGAAAGCCCGGTGGGGGCCGCGGGTTGCGGAACCACCGCGGGCGCCGCGACCTCCGCCTCGGCCGTCGGCGTCGGCGGCACCGTCGTCGGCACGGCTTCGGTCAGATCAACACCAGCCTCACCGGACGTCGCCTCAGGAGCCCGAGGGACACAACTGCTGATCAGCAGGCCGGCTGCCGCGGCACCGGCCAACTCCAGAAAGCGCCGCCGCGAGATCCGGCGCGCCGTCACCGTGTCATCCGTATGGTTCTTCTCAGACATAGAGGGCATCGGAATCCTCCTTGATTGCAGATTCGCGATAAGCGATACAACACAAAGCCAACGATATCCATGCAACCTAGACGGTCTGGCATCGGGCAGATGCGTGTGAACGTATCAGGATAAGCGACGTAGCAGTCCAGTCAGCGGCCAGCCACCGAGGAAAGGCCTGCACGCTCAACGACACATCTGCGTAGGGTGTGAACGATCACATCCATAGACTACCGCATTTCCCGCAAAAGATAAGGGGCGCGGAGCCTGGGTCACTCACGGCGCCGGCACCAACGCCTCCAGGAGCGGCGTCCGCCAGGCCGCCGCTTCGCGGTCGTAGACCCCAAAGCCGGCGCCAAACTCCCAGTAGGCCCAGGGGAAACCACGGGCCTCGGCCTCGGCGCGCACCGTCGCCGTCCACCGGGCGCGAGACGCCATATCGGCGGTCTGGTAGGCGCCGAACTCACCCAGCCACAGCGGCACGCCCCTGGCCTCGGACCACGCCAGGGCCCTATCGAAAGCCTGACCAATGGCGTCTACGCTAGCCGGATTGCTGCTGCCGGGGGTCTGGTTGTACCGCATAAACCAGAGGCGGACCCATTCGACTTCCCTAGCTTCGGGGAGTGGCGTCACCGCCACGTCCGGCGGTCCGGGCCAGGTCACCCCCAGCGTGCCGTACTCGGGACCGACCCATTCAGCGGCCTGATGCGTGAAAAGCATGGGATCGTAGAAGTGGAAGGTGGCGATAAAATTCGACGCACCTTCTGGGAAGACCAGACCGTTCAGCCCGTTGATGCCACCCCAGTCAGCCCCGTCCAAAACCAAGGTGTGACCGTCATCGATAGCCCGGACGGCTTCAATCGTCCTCGCCATCAGGCCGTTCCAGCGTTTGGCATCCAAGTTGCCGTGGGGCTCATTGAGCAGCTCGAAGTAGAGGGCGTCCGGGCGATCCGCATACCGTGTCGCAATCTGTGTCCATATCGCGATGAAACGGTCATAATGATCCTCGGGGTCCTCAAAGAGAGGATCGTAGTGGTGCATATTGATGACGACATTCAGGTCGTTGGCCAATCCCTGATCGATGACCCAATCCACGCGCTCAAAAAAGGCCGTGTCGACGGTGTAAGGCGCCGTCTCAGCAGCGTGCGCCGACCAGCGGATCGGCACCCGGATGGTGTCAAAGCCGGCATCGCGGATCAGAGGGAAGAACTCGGGCTCGATGACCATGCCCCATTCCCCTTCGTTGGGTGCCTCGAGGGCATTGCCCAGGTTGACGCCGCGCCCCAGGGCGGCTGCCCGCTCCGCAAGCGCGGCAGGGATCGCGGACTCGGTCGCCGTCGGCCTTGGCGTCCGTGTCGGTGCCATGGTGGGCGTCAGCGTCACCTCCGGCGTCCCGGTGGGTGGCGCTCCCGTCGGCGCCGCAGTCCCACACCCCACCCCTATGCCCATCACCACCAACCCGACCATCAAAACACCCACCCACCGCCGCCCCATATCTGCAATCCCCTCCATATCCCTTGTCCCTTGTCCCCTGTCCCCTGTCCCCTATCCCTTGTCCCCCAACGCCTGCGTGCTCAGATCCCGCCCCTCGCGCACCACATACTCGTAGAACACGTTCTTCTGCTCAACATGCATGCCTGCCTTCTCGTAGAGGCGTGTCGCGCCCGTTAGGCTCTCCGCATCGACATGGAGCGTCACACGCTTCTTGCCACGCCGGCGGAAGACACCGAAGGCGTGATGCAGCATCGCCAGGCCGAGGCCTTGGCGGCGCCACTTCCGCTGAACGCCCAGCGAACCCACATAGGCCATGTCAGGGTCCTCGGGCATGAAATCGGTGCAGAGGCAGACGCCGGCGATGACATCGCCGGCGGCATCGTGCAGGCGATCGCGTTCCACCGCCAGGAACCAGAGCTCCGCGTTGTGGTGCGTGTCATTGTCCAGCGAGTGCTCCCAGGCTGTGAGATCCTGCTCGAAGTCCAGCTGGACAAAGCCCCAATGATCCTTGAAGATCTCCTGCTCGGCGCGCACCAGGTCTGGCAGGTGCCGGGCGCGGTCGAAAGTGCTTAGGACGATGCCCTCAGGCAGCACGGGCTCTGGGGGCTCTGCAGCCAGCTCGATCAGCATTCGGAAGCCGTGGCGCACGACACGGTAGCCCTGCGCCAACAGAAGCTCACGCGCGTAGTCATCGAGAGACGACTTCTCTAGTTGGATGACAATCCTCGCGTCTTCAGGCGCCACTGACGTCGCCGCCAATGCGACGAGGTCCTTCTGCCATGTCGCCAGGTAAACACCGATGCCCTGCCCCCTGTAGGACGGGTGCACGTGAATCCAGCCATACACCGTCACCGCCGGCGGTTCGGTCCAGGCCCCCGCGTAGCCAACGAGGCGATCACCGTCAAAGACCAGGCGCAGGTTCGTCTCCGGATTGCAGTAGGGACTGGCCCAATCGTTCTCCAGAAAGGTCACATCCATCGTGTCGTGACCTAACACTTCCCTGGCGCACGTGTTGACCAGATCCGTTGCCGCCTGCGCGTCCGCTAGGCTGGCAGGCCGAACGGTGAACCGCCGGTCCAGATCCCTCTC
>JAFGNI010000461.1 GCA_016927095.1 Anaerolineae bacterium
CCCACCAGCCATCTGGGCGCTGCCGCCTTCAGGGCAAGCCGAGAAGATCGGTCCCTATGTCTCGGCGCACAACTTGATCTACTGGCGCAACCAGCCGTGGATCGGATTGGGGGCGGGCGCGCATTCATGGTTCCGTGGTCGGCGCTGGAGCAATTTCCCGCATCCCCGCGTGTACATCAACGCAATGCGCAGCAGCCATCTCCGGGGTTTCTCGGACACGGTTCTGTCACCAGAAGTCGTCTATGGGGAGACGATGATGATGGGTCTGCGATTGGCCGAAGGCATCTCGCGGGCACGTTTCGCGAGCCAGTGCGGTGCTGATCTTGAGGAGGTCTATGGCCCCACGCTGGCCCGGGTCCAGGACCTTGGGCTGATCACATGGGATGGCGATCGGGTACGCCTTACCAGGGAAGGGCGCCTTCTCGGCAATCAGGTCTTTGAGGCGTTTCTCCTGACAGACGAACTGCCAGCGAAGCCGGCATAGTCGTTGACTTCTGAAGGAATACCTTTAGAATATATTGCCGTTCATCCAAGGTACTGCAACGGCCAAGTGGCCGTTTTTGCGTGTCTAGGCATACGCGTGTCCGAGATAGAGATCGAAAAAAGGTTGGTTTCGAGCGCCATTCTGCTGGAGGGAGAGTAGATGAAAGCATACACCACGGATAGCATTCGCAACATCGCCGTCGTAGGTCATGGATCGTCGGGGAAGACCACGCTGGTTGAGGCGATGCTGTTCTTGAGCAAGGCAATTACGCGTCGAGGGACCGTGGAGGAGGGCACCACCACCACGGACTACGACGAAGAAGAGAGACGAAGACAGATTTCGTTGAGCATGGCAGTAGCGCCCCTTGAATGGAAGGAGACGAAGTTCAACGTCATCGACACGCCCGGTTACACCGACTTTGTCGGCGAGGTGCGCAGCGCGCTTCGTGCTGCGGAGATGGCCCTGGTGGTCATCGATGCTGTCGCCGGTGTTGAGGTTGGCACGGAGCTAACCTGGGGCTATGCCGAAGACGAGGGTGTACCCCGCGCAGTCTTTGTCAACAAGATGGACCGCGAGAATGCGAACTTCAGCAAGGCGTTGGCCTCCCTCAGCGACGCTTTTGATGCGCAGTTCCTGCCGCTGATGCTGCCGATTGGGTCTCAGGAGAGCTTCGAAGGCGTTGTGAACGTGTTGGAGCGCAAGGCCTATGTCGGGCCTAAGGGCACGGTCACCGAGGTCCCCGCCGATATGGCCGACCAGGTCGAGGAGCTCTACACACAAATCGTAGAGGCGGCGGTTGAGGCCGATGAAGCGCTGATGATGAAGTACTTCGATGACGAAGAGATCACGGCCGACGAGATCGCCAACGGGCTGCGCGCCGTTGTGGCTGAGGGCGACTGGGTTCCTGTCCTTGCCGGCGCAGGTGGTACTGATGGTGTCGGGGTGGGGGCGCTGCTGAACTTGCTGGCCAGCCTGGCACCGTCGCCTGCAGGCACGACTTTTGCGGCAGAGACTGCCCAGGGCGAGCAGGAATTCCCCGTAAGCGATGACTCGCCCCTGGCTGCGCTTATCTTCAAGACGACGGCTGACCCGTATGTGGGCAAGATCAGCACCTTCAAGGTCTTTGGGGGACAGCTGGCCGCGGGAGACACGGTCTACAACCCTCGGACCGAGGAGACCGAGCGCTTGAGCCAGCTTTACATTGTCCGTGGCAACGAACAGATCTCTGTTGATGTTCTGCATGCCGGTGACATCGGCGCGGTGACCAAGGTTGAGGAGGCGCAGACAGGCGATACCTTCTGCACCAAGCAGACGACCCTGGTCCTGCAGGGCCCTCACTTCCCAGAACCCCTCTACAGTGTGGCGATCTCGCCGGTCAGCAAGGCCGACACCGCCAAGATGGGCACGACGCTGTCTCGCATTTGTGAAGAAGATCCCACCATGGAGTGGCATCAGGATCCGACGACGGGCGAGACGATTCTCTCCGGTATGGGCGACGCGCATGTCGAGACTGCTGTGCGCCGGATGAAGTCACGGTTCAAGGTGGATCTGTCATCCAAGACACCCAAAGTGCCCTACAAGGAGACCGTGACCGGTGAGGGCTCCTCCCAGTATCGTCACAAGAAGCAGTCGGGCGGCGCAGGGCAGTTCGCCGAGGTGCACATGCGGCTTGAGCCGATGCAGCGCGATGAGGGCTTCGAGTACGCCTGGGATGTCTACGGAGGCCATGTCTCCACCTCATTCGCGCCTTCCATCGAGAAGGGCGTCAAGCAGGTGTTGACCCAGGGGATTCTGGCGGGCTATCCTATCGTTGACGTCCACTGCTCCGTCTATGATGGTAAGGAGCACCCCGTTGACTCCAAGGATATCGCATTTCAGATCGCCGGGCGTGAGGCCTTCAAGGAGGCATTCCGGGCGGCGCGCCCTGTCCTGTTGGAGCCGATCTATCTTTACCGGATTGACGTGCCTGAGGAGTACGCGGGCAGTGTGATGTCCGATTTGAACACGCGACGGGGCCGGGTCCAGGGCATGGCACAGGAGGGCAGCCGCGTGACGATCGCCGCAGAGGCACCGCTCTCTGAGATGCAGCAGTATGCGACCAACTTGCGGGCCTTGACGCAGGCCCGTGGCCTGTACTCAATGGAGTTCGTCCGGTATGACATCGTGCCCACGCATCTTGCGGAGCAGGTGATCGCTCAGGCCAAGACTGAAGAGGCGTAGGTCTCGACGCAATTGCAGAACCGGAGCCGCCTGTACGCTGGTGGCCCCGTTAAGACGCTCGCCGCGAGCGTTGGTATTAGGGCAGAATGGACATCGGGCTCGGCACGTCGTGCCGAGCCCGATCTTTGCATAGGTCGCATGCAGCAGCCGCGCCAGCGGCGGCCATCAGGTATACCAAGGGGTTGTCACATTGACCGCCTTGGCGCCTCTGCTGGTCTGCTCGATGGCGAACTCCACCACCTGACCCTGGTGGAGGATATTGACGCCACGTCCTCGAATATCGGATTCGTGGACGAAGAGGTCCTTGCCCTGTTCCCGCTGTATGAAGCCATATCCTTTCTCAACGCTGAACCATTTGACGGTTCCAGTCTGACGGCTAGCCATAGTCGTTGTCTCCTACGCTGTGTGCTGTGGTTGTCGCGTCCAGCCTCTTCGGTTGTTCGATCGAATGAGTGTCGATGATGCCTCGGTATAGCTTGCTCCGTGAGATGGCCTGCCAACTCCGCGACGCCCTGGCACGAGGCCAGATCACCGGGGATGGATGCCACGATGCTGCGTGGGCTCCACGAGAGACCATCCGTGCTGCAGTCTATGTCAAGCTTGGCGCTGGAGTTGACGTTTGTACCGGTAGACAATGCGTCCGCGGTCGAGGTCGTAAGGGGACAGCTCCAACTTGACACGATCGCCGAGCAGAATGCGGATATAGTAGCGGCGCATCTTGCCGCTGAGGTATCCTATCACCTCGTGACCGTTATCCAGTTCCACCTTGAACTTGGTGCCCTTTAGGGCCTCCGTCACAGTACCCATCACTTCAATCTTCTCTTGCTTTGCCATGGTATTCTGACCTCCCTGGTGTGTGAAACGTTTCTGGCGATTATGTGCACGACTGCCTTCGACACCGCGCGGGGTGAACTGAGTCCAGCTGCGGTCTGTGTAAGCGCCCAACAACGAAATCTTGGGGGCACAACAGTGCCCCCAAGCCGCAGTCTTCGTTGATCCGATGTCCTGGGATTCTAGGCGGGACTCGGCTGGATCTGTAGCGCCTCCAGCGCCTGGTTGACCTGTTCTTCCGCGTCTTGGAGCCTGACGTCCTGGGCAACAGCTAACTCGCCAACCAGCAGCTTCAGGGCCTTCTTGTAGATACGCCGGCCCGGCACGTTGAGCTTCTCATTCCTGTAGCGCCGCCATGCTAGGTCACGGACCACCTCGGCGATCTGAACTGTGTCCGCGGTATCCAGCTTGTCCTGACAGACCTTGTAACGTCGCTTGTGTTTCTGCGGCAGCTCCGCAGGGTTGGTCGAGAGCACCCCGAGGATATGACCTATCTCATCCTTCGTCACTGCTCTCCGCAGCCCCAGTTCCTCGGCCTTGGTGACCGGTACCATCAATACGGTTCTGCCCTTGCCCAGCATACGGATCCTATAAAACCGCTGACCCTTCTTGAGCGTTGGCATCGTCTGAAGACGTGCAATAACACCCGCGCCATTTGTCGGGTGATAGACAGCATCACCAACATCAAACATGCTTCGTCCTCCTAAATGTGTGAGAGAGAACTCTCTGGCGTGCCGACCTCATCTGCGAAGCAGCGCCTCCAGTCCAGAGGAGAAGGATGGTCACGAGCTGGTGCCTATCCTAGTCCCGCCAACTGCGCATCAAGCCACGCCAGCTCAGCCCTGGCTATGGCCAAGCCATAGTCCCGTACCAGCTGCTTCCCCAGGTTCCCCGCCAGCTGTTCCTGCCCTTGAGGGCTATCGTCCGGCGCCTCGAGGAAGTCCACGACCTGAGAACGCCGCTGCGTCAGATGATCTTTCAGTTCGTCCGGGGAGAAGTTGCCTGCCACGATCAGCTGGTGAATGAATGCTTTGATCGACGACTCCGGTATCGCGGACTCTTTGAGCCAGGCATCAAGGTACTCCCGTCCAGCCTGGGTGACTGAGTACAGCTTGCGCGATGGCTTACCATCACCCGGTTCGACGCTGACGTCCAAGAGATGCTCTTCGAGGAGGGCATGCAGCGTAGGATAGAGGCTGCCGTAACTGGGTGTGCCAATCATCCAGCTCAGGCCGCTGAATAGGGACTTGATGTCATAGCCCGACATCGGCTCCTGAGCGAGCAAACCGAGAATGATGTGGCGCGTGTTCACAGTCACCCCTACCAAACGAACAACATATATCAACTTGATATATGGTACCATACTGAGGCCCGGAAGTCAAGTAATCTTTCTAAACTTGATCTGCTTCGCTAGCATGGTATGGTTAGAATGGAGAGACGGTAGGTCAGTCCCCGACTGTGGAATGCTGCCGGTGCTCTGCGCGGTGACTGGGCTACGCAGTGAACGCTCCGGATGGGCTGTAGCTGCTCAGTGACACATGATAAGGAGGTTGCGTGTATGACGTATGTTGTTCGACGGGATAACGAATCCAACGATGCCTTGATGAAGCGTTTCCGAAAGAAGGTCGCGCATGATCGAATCCTCAGCGAGCTGCGTAAGCGGCGCTACTACCTCACGAAGGGTGAAGAAGAGCGGATCGCCAAGCGCAAAGGGATTGCCAGGGCGCGCCGGGCAGCCCGCAAGCGCCGGCGTCGTCAGAATCGCTGGTAGCCGCCCCCCTGCGTATGCGGGGGTGCGTGCACACGCGGTCACGGCTGGCGAATGGGGGTAGGGATACCGACTCGCGACCTTGGGCTAGGTCTCAACGTTTGGCTGAACCTGGCTCAAGGTCGTGGGTCGCTTTCCGGGGCCATAGCCTCCTAAAACAGAGAACAGGCGGGATCACATCCCGCCTGTTCGTAGCACTTCCATCTCCAGGAGTCAAGCGTGTGTTGCGGCCGGAGAGCCAGCGGTAGGTCAGGCTTCCTCTTCTTCTTCGTCAAACTCCTGCTCTTCCGCCTCGCCCAGTTCCTCAAGGGGTTGGCCCAATACGCCGAGCTCGGGCTCAAGCACCTCGGCCTCCAGCTCCTCTTCCGCCATGAAGGTGATCTGTACAATGGTCTCGGTATTCTGATTCAGGATCTCGACACCTTCAGGTACAGGGATGTCGCCAACGGCGATCGAATCACCAACCTCTGCCAAGCCGGAGATATCCACCTCGATTACGGGGATCAACGCGGTCGGCAGGGCCTCGATCTCCAGTTCCGTCAGCAGCTGCATCACGACACCGCCGGCCTCTTCCGTCGCCGGCGCGGTGCCCACGAGCACAACGTTGACCGACACACGGACGGTCTCTGTTAGGCTGAGCGCCTGCAGGTCTACGTGGGTGACGTCGCGACGAATAGGATTGTGTTGCACGTCGCGGAAGATCGCCAGATAGGGCTCCTCGGCACCTTTCAGCGCCACCTGCACCGCAGCACTGGTGCCCGCGCGGTGGAGGGCCTTGAGCAGCTCACGATACTCGAACTGCACGGCGATGGGCTCAATGTGGCGCCCGTAGATAACGCCGGGGACGATGCTCTCGCGACGCAGGAGCTTAGCCTTCTTGCCCGTAAGGGTTCGCGGCTCCGCGTGTAGTTCTATGGCTTCCATCTTCTTCTCTCCTCCACACTGCCTCAGGCCGGTCAATGACTACGTTCTAGCTCAAGTGATTGTATTTCAATCAAAGAGGCCGCAACGTGGCGGCCCCGATGGATCGGCAACAACACCGGATTGTACCGCGAATAGCCCGGCTGTCAACCGTGCCCGACTTGCGTCTGCCTCAGCTTCAGCGCCTGCAGCGACTGATGTTCCATAGCCAACATCGTGTACCACGACAACGCGGTGCCGATGATCTGGGCCACCAGCAGGCCCCACGCCCAATCGCCGCCAGGCGTTCTTAGGTTCGGGAAGAGGGTCATGACACGCACCACGATGTTGATGCCTTGGACGAAGATCAAGAGGCTTCGCCCGCTCTCGAGCGATAGGGTGCCTGTGTTGATTCCGACCAGGGCTAGCACAAACAGGATCAGCAGCGCGGGGGGCATCACCGCAGCCTGCGGTGCTCTCTGGAAGTAGGCCGGCGGATAGAGCAGGACAGCAACAACCTGGACAACGAGTAAGGCGATCATCGGCAGCTTAAGCTTCGACATAGGACTCTCCTTGGATAACTCCCCAAATGGAACGTATTATATTCGACACAGTGGGAACGTCAATTGTCACATGTCGCAGTTGACATGCAGGGCGATTCCCGGTAGAATTGTGGTCGTTTGGTATTCGGCGTCGCGCGCCGGGCGTCATCCAACCAGCCAGGGAGGTGGAATGGGCGAGACTGCATCAGGAAAGGGCTGTAGACTGCACGGTAGTTGCCGCGTAAACTCGTAGTCCCAATTCTGCAGATTCACATTTGATCAGGAGGAGAGAGATGCGTACCCGTATTGCGCTCTTAGTTACTTTGCTTGTGTCCGTTCTGGCTTTGGCCGGCTGTGGCGGCGGTGGTGGTGCTGTCAAGATCGCGATCGTCGCCCCTATGAGTGGTGACGTCAGCACCTTTGGTGTGTCCACGCGGGATGGCGCTATGTTGGCCATCAATGAGTACAATGAGGCCGGCGGCGTGCTGGGTCGGGAGATCGAGGTCATCGTTGAGGACAGCCAGTGCCTCCCAGAGCCGGCCGTCAGCGCCGCCAACAAGGTCATCGATCAGGACGGTGTGAAGTTCATCATCGGCGAGGTCTGCTCCAGCGCCTCGATCCCGATATCTGAGATCGTCACGCAGAAGGGTGTACTGCAGATCAGCCCGACCTCGACGAATCCCAGCGTCACGGTGAACGAGGATGGCTCAACCAAGGACACGGTCTTCCGGGCCTGCTTCATCGACCCGTTCCAGGGCGCGGTGGCAGCCAAGTTTGCGCTGGACAACCTCGGTGCTCAGACGGCGGCGGTCTTCCTGGACCAGGGCAACGACTACGTTCGCGGCCTGGCCGAGGTCTTCATCGAGCAGTTTGAGGCCGGGGGTGGTGACGTGATCGTGACCGAGAGCTACACCGCCGATGACTCTGACTTCTCGGCGATTCTCACGAAGGTCGCAGATGTAAACCCCGATGTGCTCTATCTGCCTGACTACTACTCCACGGTCAACCTCATCGCGGGGCAGGCCCAGGAACGTGGTATCCAGGCGGCCCTGCTGGGTGGTGATGGTTGGGACTCGGCAGATCTGGATCGCTCGGTTGTCGAGGGAGGGTACTTCACCAACCACTTCTCACCTGACGACACCCGTCCCATCGTGCAGGATTTCGTCAGCAAGTACGAGGCTGAGTACGGCAGCACGCCTGACGCACTGGCGGCGCTGGCCTACGATGCCGCTAACATCCTGCTGCAGTCCATGGAAGCGGCCAACTCCACAGATCCGGCTGAGGTGGCTGCCGCCATGGAGAGCGGCACCTTCCCGGTTGTGTCCGGTGACATCTCCTACGATGCCCAGCACAACCCTGTGAAGGCTGCCGTGGTCTTGCACGTCCAGAACGGCGAGATCGTCTACACGGACACGGTCGCGCCCTAAGGTCAGGGTCTCCCGGTACCTGATTATCTAGGAAGTCGAACAAGCCGGGGCCATCTTTGGATGTGCCTCGGCTTGTCCCCTTCAGGAATGGCGCCCCCCGTGTCAAGCGCGGCGCCGGCAGGGGGCTTGC
>JAFGNI010000059.1 GCA_016927095.1 Anaerolineae bacterium
ATGGTTCTGTATGTGCCGCTCGTCTCCTTGTTGACCGGGATCCAAGGCATTCCGATCGACCGCGGACTGCTGGCAATCTCTGCCATCGTCTTCATCGGCCTTCCGCTGGTTCTAGGCGTGGTCACGAAGCAGCTCATCACGCGGCTCAAGGGGCAAGTGTGGTTCGAGCATACGTACCGTCCCGCCGTGGAGAAAGTGGCTATTGGCGCGCTCCTGATGACGCTGGTGGTCCTGTTCTCGCTAAACGGCGACGTGTTGCTCGGCAACTTCGACGCGCTACTCCTGATGTCCGTGCCGCTGCTCCTGGGTTTTGTGGTGGTCGTGGGTTACAACCTACTGGTTACGCGGTGGTCGGGGTTGGCCTACCGTGAGGCGATTACCACAGTGATCATAGGCTCTTCCAGTCACTTCGAGATCGCCATCGCCACGGCAGTTGCCCTCTATGGTGTGGGCTCCTACGCTGCCTTAGGAACCACGATGGGCTTGTTCTGGGAAGTGCCTATCATGCTGGGTCTCGTCTACTTGGGCAAAGCCCTGCATAAGCGTGGGTTCTGGGAGGCCATAGGTGATGTGGCATCGTCTGCTCCCACCGGTGAGGCTCAACCGGTGCTAGTTGATGCCGAGTGACGCATAAAAGGACGCCGCCGTTCTGTACGTGACTGGTCCAGGGCAGGGGCCGGTCAGGCTGGGCGTCAAATCAAGGAATGGTCGGGTTTGCGGCAGGCGGATCCCCCCGCCTGCTGCTGCACAACACCAGGCACCACGCATCATTATCTCTCTTCGACTTGACAGATCCACCCACAAACGCTATAATTGCATTCGTGGTTATGAATATGATGTCTCGCTAGAAGCGACCGTTTAGGTCGTGTTTTTTTTGCGTATTCGTATTCAGTATTGTGAATATTATGATCTGTGGAGGCGTCGCGTGACCATCATTCCGTTTATTGGGTCCCTGATTCAGACCGGACTGGGGAGTCTGGCAGCCTATCTCGCGGCACACGTGCTGCTCTGTCTCCTGCCGGCTTTCCTCATCGCGGGCGCCTTGGCGGCGCTCGTACCGCAGGAGGCCATCACGAAATACCTAGGGCGCAACACGCCCAAGTGGATCTCCTATCCCGCCTCGGCGATCGGCGGTTTCGTGCTGGCTGTCTGTTCCTGCACGATTATGCCGCTCTTTGCCAGTATCTATAAGAAGGGAGCTGGCCTCGGGCCGGCGATTACCTTTTTGTTCGTTGGCCCGGCGGTCAACATCCTGGCAATCTCGCTGACCGGCGTGGCGATCGGGATGGACATCGCGCTCGCGCGCGTGGTCTTGTCGATTGTCTTCGGCGTTGTTATTGGCCTGTTGATGGCGTGGATCTTCCGTAAAGATGACGCCGAACACGATGCTGCGACCAACGCCGTGGATGCCTTTGCCGCGAGTGGACGAGTGCCGGCTCGCACTTGGGTCTTTTTTGCGCTGCTGTTGGGCATCTTGATTGCCGGTACTTTGCAGATCGGTCTGTTAACCAATACGTATGCTACGTTCACAATCGGACAATCCGGCGCCGTGCAGGCAGCATCGCCAGGTGTTACGGTGCCGATGCACTGGGCCGCACGCTTCCAAGGATGGCTTGATTCTGTGGTGCCACCCAATGCGTCGATGGGCATCGAGGGCGTCAGCGTCCAGGGCGTCTTCCTGATCGGGCTCCTGGCCTCGATCGGGGTGACGGCGTGGAAGGGTCTGACGAACATCGATGAAGGCTACAACACTTGGACCTACTGGGCGCTGGGCTTGATCACACTGACCCTGGTGGTTGCCTCGTTCAAGGTCACAGTGGGTGCCACAGGATTGGACGTCGGCATCACCGGCAAACTCATCGCCGAGGTGCTCCTGATCGGCGCCGTTTGGTGGATGGCCGTCACACAGTTCGAGGAATACGAGATGCAGGAGTGGCTCTGGGAAGCCTGGCGCTTCGTCAAGCAGATCATGCCCCTGCTCATCGCCGGTGTCTTCGTCGCCGGGATGGCGCGCGCCTTGATTCCGGCATCCTGGATCCAGACCATCGCGGGCAACAATACCGTCTGGGCCAACCTGGCCGGCGTGCTCTTCGGCGTCTTCATGTACTTCCCGACGCTGGTAGAGGTTCCCATCGCCCAGACCTTCTTGTCGCTGGGGATGCAGCGTGGTCCGCTGTTGGCCTACTTGTTGGCTGACCCCGAGTTGAGCCTGCAGTCGATCCTGATCACCAACGGGATCATCGGCAGGAAGAAGACCGTGGTCTACGTGGTGTTGGTGACCATTTTCAGCACGTTGTCGGGCCTCATCTTCGGCTGGGTTGTCCGCTGAGGCCTACCGTTACGTTCTATTCGAGCAGCAAACACACATCAGGAGGATATCGACCGATGGAGATCAAGATTCTGGGTACCGGGTGTCCGAAGTGCAAGCGACTGGAGCAGACGGCGCGCAAAGCCGCTGAGGAAGCGGGCGTCGAGGCCACCTTCGTCAAGGTGACCGACATCAATGACATCATGAGCTATCCCATCGCCAGCACGCCGGCGTTGGTGGTGAATGGCGAGGTCAAGTGCTCGGGACGGCTGCCAAGCACCCAGGAAATCACCGGTTGGTTGCAGACCGCCTAGACTAATACCCTTCAGTACTCAAGTGATGCGCCGTCCGCCAGGCCCCGGCCTGGCGGACGGCGCTGTGTAGACAGAGCTTGTAATTAACGAATCGTTAACAATACGATGACCCACCGTTAAACTCGCCTTAATCCGCCTCGACTATGATCTGAGATGGTTGAATGCTTCTTCAAGCATTACACCATACCCAAATCTAGTTGAGGAGGATAGTGATGAAGAGTTTCATACGTACGGGCGCGGTGTTGCTGGCCCTGATCCTGGTAACACTGGCGGCCTGCTCGCCGCCCACAGTAGCCCCGCAACCCACTCCGCTCCCCGAGTCCACAACTGCGACCGAGGCGGAACCGACGGATGTCCCGGAACCTGAGGCGGAAGCACCAGAGATCGCCGTTGAGCCGGCGCCCCAACTGCTTCCCGCAGTCGATCCCCTGAACGTCGAGGGCAACATCGTGACCGCCGGCAGCTCCACCGTCTTCCCCCTGGCGGAGCGCATGGCTGAGCGCTTCGAGGAGGAAGGTTACGCCGGCGAGATCACCATCGACAGCATCGGCAGCGGCGGCGGCTACGAGCGCTTCTGCGTCGAGGGTGAGAGCGACATCTCCAACGCCTCGCGCGCCATCAAGGACAGTGAGGTTGAGGCCTGCAACGCCATCGGTCGCGATCCCATCGAGTTCCGCGTCGGCACCGACGCTCTTGCTGTGGTCGTGAGCGCCGAGAACGACTTCGTCACCGATGTCACGATGGAAGAGCTGGCTGCCATCTTCTCCGATGCCGCCGATACCTGGTCCGATGTCCGCGCCGAGTGGCCCGATGAGGAGATTCTGCGCTTCATCCCCGGCACCGACAGCGGCACCTTCGACTTCTTCGTCGAGGAGGTCTTCGATGAAGATGAGACCCCGCACCTGAGCGCAGCCAACACGCAGCTCAGTGAGGACGACAACGTCCTGGTCCAGGGCGTCCTGGGCAGCCCCTACGCCATCGGCTACTTCGGCTACGCCTACTACGCCGAGAATGAGGGGGCTCTGAACATCCTGGCCATCGACGGTATCGAGGCGACGGCTGAGAACGTCGACAACAACAGCTACCCGCTGGCCCGTCCGCTCTTCATGTACTCCGACGCCGAGATCATGCAGGAGAAGCCGCAGGTCGCCGCGTTCCTCAACTTCGTCCTCACCTATGTCAACGAAGAGGTTGTGGACGTGGGCTACTTTCCCGCCAGTGACCAGGCATTGACGAATGCCCGACAGGCCTGGCTAGCAGCAACGGGTCAGTAAAGCAAAAGACGAGGAAAGACACAAGACGCAGACCGGAACGTACACTGCACAGATCTCTCGGGATCGCCCCTCGCGCGCTGAAGTGCCTGCCCTTCGCGCGCGAGGGGTTCTGAACCTACTCAAGCAACGCACTGAGTGATTGGATTGGGAAATAATGGAGGCAACCGTGGTCACGGCTGAGACGGAAGGACAATTGCGGCCCGCAACAATGGAAGCTGAGACACTACGCAGTCTACGAAGGAAACCCAACGTCAAGGAAACACTGATCCAAGGTTTCCTCTTTCTCTGTGGCATTCTGTCGATCTTCACGACGATCGGCATTGTCTACGAGTTGAGCAAAGAGTCATTGCTTTTCTTCACGCGAACACAATGGGAGCGTAGTAACAAACCTCTCATTGAGGACATCGCGCAGAACCAGGTAGCTTTCGAGATCGGCACTGCCGGTGCGGCGGTCACTGAAGGTGACGTTATTCGACTCCACGACGAGATCATGCGTGTCGTGGCCTATCAAGAGAACCGCCTGACTGTTGAGCGCGGTATACGGGGCACCGTCGCCGCCGGGCACAGTGCGGGCACAACTATCGAGATCGCCCAACAGGTGACGCTGAGGGAATTCTTCGGAAAGACAGAGTGGAACCCACAGATCGGCAAGTTTGGAATCTGGGCGCTCATCAATGCCACATTGATGACCTCAACCATCGCCCTATCTGTCGCTCTCCCCTTGGGCCTGGCGGTGGCCATCTACCTGAGCGAGTATGCAGATGATCGAACGCGCGGCACACTTAAGCCGATATTGGAAATCCTCTCGGGCGTACCCACGGTTGTCTACGGCTACTTTGCCCTCACGTTCGTGACGCCGCTCCTCCGCAGCCTCCTAGGGAGCAATACGGTCCAGATCTACAACACCGCCTCCGCCGGCTTGGTGATGGGCGTACTGATCTTGCCGATCGTCAGTTCGATGGCCGAAGATGCCCTCAGCGCGGTACCCAATTCCCTCCGCGAGGCCGCCCATAGTCTGGGCGCAACCAAACTGGAGACGGCACTGAAGGTTGTTGTGCCGGCAGCCTTCTCAGGCATTACAGCTGCCTTTATCGTCGCCGCCTCCCGCGCCATCGGCGAGACGATGATCGTGGCTGTCGCCGCCGGCGCCGGTCCCAAGTTCACGTTTAACCCCTTCGAGGCTGCTGAGACGATGACCGGACACATTGTGCGGATCAGCAGCGGCGATCTCAGCTACAACTCCATCGACTATAACAGTATCTTTGCCATCGGCCTGATGCTTTTCCTGATGACCCTCGTGCTGAATGTCATTAGCCGGCAGGTCGTCAAACGATTCCGCGAGGAGTATGAATGAACGCAATACTCAACCATCGTCAGCCGGATGAAGCTGACTTCCATCCCGCTCTCAAAAAACGCAATCGCCGGGGCAAAATCTGGCAAACTGTTTTCAAGGCATCTACCGTTGTCGGAGTCATCGTACTGGTGGCCCTGCTGATCAACATCATCAACGATGCCTTCGGCTACATCGCGGTCGAAAACAAAGTGGATCCCAGCACGCTTACGGAGAATGGCAGCGTCCTCGAGACGTTACCTAAAGCCGAGCTGGTGACCATATTGCAGGACAACGTCTCCGCCGGCTTGTTACGTCGCTTCGAGAGCGACGCGCCTTTCTCCGAAAGGACCGCAGACGATGTCGTGGACCTGATCTATGAATACGTCGTGCAGCCCAAGGTCGTTGCGCAATGGACACTGCTTACATCGGTTTTCCATCGCGCCAAGATCTCCCGGGAATTGACTCAGTATCCCGATGCAGATGTAAGATTCGAGAGCTGGATCGATGTCGCCTTCATCACTGCGCCACAGTCTGCAGACGCGATGAAAGCCGGCGTTCGCACTGCGATTATGGGATCGCTCTGGACGATACTCATCGCCTTTGCATTCGCTTTCCCTATCGGCGTGAGCGCAGCCATCTACTTGGAAGAGTACGCCACAGACAATGCCGTTAATCGCACTATCCAGACCAACATCAACAACCTTGCGGGTGTGCCGTCCATCATCTACGGCATCTTAGGTCTCGCGATCTTCGTCCGCGCCTTGGAGCCTATTACCAGCGGTACGCTCTTCGGTCTGTCAGATCCCACGACCGCCAACGGACGTACCATCATCTCGGCCGGCCTGACGCTGGGGCTCCTGATCCTCCCCCTGATCATTATCAACTCCCAGGAGGCGATCAAGGCGGTGCCGAACTCATTGCGCGAGGCTGCATATGGCCTGGGCGCCACCCGCTGGCAGACCACCTGGTCGCATGTGCTGCCCAACGCGATGTCGGGCATCCTGACGGGTACGATTCTCGCGATGTCACGCGCCATCGGGGAAACTGCGCCGCTTGTGGTGGTCGGCGCGTCCACTTACATCACATTTGACCCTAAAGGCCCTTTCTCCAAGTTTACCACCTTGCCCATCCAGATCTTCCAGTGGACGACGCGCCCGCAAGACGTGTTCCGAAACATCGCTGCCGCTGCCATCATCGTCCTGTTGATTATGCTACTCAGTCTCAATGCGACCGCTGTCATTCTGCGGAATCGCTTCCGTAAACAATACTAGAGGTCAAAAAGAATATGAGCGAAGCAATATCACTGCACACCAACGGCGACTACGCTATTGAGGCACAGGACTTGTCCGTTTACTACGGCGACTTCCGCGCCTTAAAAGACGTGAGCTTGAATATCCAGCGCCACAAGATCACGGCCATCATCGGCCCCTCCGGCTGCGGGAAGAGCACGATGCTGCGCGCCTTCAATCGCATGAATGAGCTCTTCCGGTCTGCGCACACCGAAGGCAACGTCTACTTCAACGGCGTCGACATCTATCAGCCCGAGGTGGACCCGGTCCAGATCCGGCGCAGAATCGGCATGGTCTTCCAGAAACCCAACCCATTCCCAAAGAGCATCTACGAAAACGTGGCGTGGGGAGCCAAGATCAACGGCTACAAGGGCTCGATGGACGACCTCGTCTACGAGTCACTCACCCGCGCCGCACTGTGGGACGAGGTCAAGGACAAGCTCACGCAGAGCGGCCTGTCGCTCTCCGGCGGTCAGCAGCAGCGGCTCTGCATCGCGAGGACGATCGCCACCAGGCCCGACATCATCCTGATGGATGAACCTGCTTCGGCACTGGATCCTATCGCCACCCTACGCATCGAGGAACTCATGCGCCAACTGGCGAAGGACTACACGATCATCGTGGTTACCCACAATATGCAGCAGGCCGGGCGGGTCTCTGACTACACCGCCTTCTTTTCCCTCGATGAGTCCGATCGCGCCGGGATGCTGATTGAGTACAACCCCACGAAGAAGGTCTTTTCGAACCCCGACCAATCGATCACCGAGGATTACATCACCGGTCGCTTTGGGTAGGTTTTCCACCAAGTCTCAGGGAGTATTGCGCGTGGATAGGCAGGAGCTGCTGGCAGCGTTCAAGGCATTGAGCAACGATACAAGAATGGATATCGTCGCCCGGCTTATGGGTGGTAGACACTGCAATTGTGAGATCGCGGAAGAACTCGATCTCTCATTGAGCCTTGTTTCGCATCATCTGGGTATCTTGCGACAGGCCGGCCTGGTGACAGCCGAAAGGGACAAATCTGACGCTCGTTGGATCCACTATTCCCTCGATCCTGCCGGCCTCCAGGACCTCACCGAAACGGTCTGCCACCTACTGAATGTAGAGAAACTGCAGCAACGGCATCCCACCTGTCTCACGTCACCCACCAAGTCAGCGTTGTCCAAGGAGAATGACCTATGAGCAACAAGCCTCGCGTCCTCTTTCTGTGCACGCACAATTCAGCGCGGAGTCAGATGGCAGAAGCATTCCTTTGCAAGCATGGAAGCGATTACTTCGAAGCCCACAGCGCAGGCCTGGAACCTGCGAATATCCATCCTATGACCCTGGAGGTGATGCAAGAGGTGGGCTTTGACCTGCTCAGCGATGGCCACCGAAGTAAGGGACTAGACGAGTACTTCATGAAGGTGCACGTCGGATACCTGATCACGGTCTGCGCCAACGCGGAAGCAAAGTGTCCCATCTTCCCCGGTATCACTGTTCGCGAGTATTGGGGACTGGACGATCCCGCCGCCGCTGAGGGAACAGAAGCAGAAAGACTCGCCAAGTTCCGAGAGATCCGAGACGAGATCGAGGACCGGGTCCGTGACTTCATTGTGAGAGAGACAACCAACGCCGATCCCAATCTGGACCGACGTCCCCGTCTGGACGCGGCCCAGCCGGCATCCTCTTAGGGTGTGGCGCCCCAAGGTAGTTGAAGGGGAACTGCACCTCGTGCCGGTCCGCCAACTGAGTGATCGTCCCCGTGTATAGACCGCGCGCTGTTGCCCTTGCCAGATCTGATATATGATGGCTCCGCACCATCGTACACTCACACTGCTACTGCCTCAGAGGAGCTCACATGCCGGACAAGATCAACGAGAGCGGTCTCACGCGGCTCCAGAAGATCCAATTCTACGTCGCCAGCGGCGCACGATCCATCATCTCAGGGCTGGTGAAATCCGCCTTCATCAAGTACTACACCGACTACCTGGGCCTCGATCCGCGGTGGATGGGCATCGTCTATGTCGCCTTCTCCATCTGGGCCGCGATCAATGACCCGATCTTCGGCTTCTGGCTCGACAAGCGCCCGGCTCGGGAGGGTGTCGGCAAGTACCGCCCGGCTTTCATCAGGTCGATTCCCTTCTGGATCGTCATCACGCTGGCTTTTCCCTGGGCGAATCCCAGCTGGTCACAACTGGGGATTTCCCTCTACCTCTTCCTGGCGCTGACGCTGTGGGAGACTGCGGCCACCGTCTTTGCCATCACCTACGGCGCTATTGCGGTCAATCTCTTCCTCACCACCGAGGAACGATCCGAGGTGGAGGTGATCGACAACTACGTGGGCGCGCTGACGATCTTCGGCAGCTCCATTCCGATCATGATCCTCAGCATGGATGTCAGCAATGCCACGATGCTGCTCTTCTTCGCCATCGTCACCGTCGCCGCCGGCCTCATCATGGCCGTCTCCATCCCCGTGGTCCGCGAGCGTGAGGGCTTTTACGTCACCGAAGAGGAGGGGGGTGCTCTGCCCCTGAAGGAGTTCTTCGCCACTGCGATCGAGCTCCTCAAGCAGCGGGCCTTTCTCACGTATTTCCTGACCTTCTTTATGTGGCAGACCTTGGCCTCGAACTACCTCTTCGGGATGTCCTACTTCTACGACAACGTGGTCCTCTCCCGGGGGTTCTGGACAGGACTTCCCGATATCCTGATCGGCGTTATGGGGCTGATCCTCTTCCCCTTTATCGCCGGCTGGATCAACCGGCACGGCACCAAGCGCGTGCTCTCCCGGATGATCCGGGCGTCGCTGTTGGGGTTCATCCTGTTGACCTTCGTCCCGGC
>JAFGNI010000060.1 GCA_016927095.1 Anaerolineae bacterium
GACGATGCCCAGGATCTTGGGCGGGGGTAGCTGGTCCGCCAGGTCGATGAAGGCGTCGAGCTTGGCGTCATCCGCAAGCTCGGAGAGGGCGCCGCGGACGGCGTCTGGCCCGTAGACGGCGTCCATGACCTCACCATACTGGAGCACGGTGAGATCGTCACTGCGGCCGACGAAGAAGACCGTGGGGCTGTAGAGGTCCTGCCAGAGATCGAGGGCCGGGCGTCCCCCCGCCGTGGCCTGGCGCAGGGCGCGGACGAGCAGAAGCGCCGATCGCGTCTCGGCGCGTCCCACCTCGGGATCGTCGGTCCGCAGGCGGAAGGTCATGCGACCATACCACATCATACTCTTGAAGTAGGCCTTCAGCGCTTCGCTGCGGGTGTAGTGGCCCCGGGGGATGTACTGGGTGTAGTCCTCGCCGTAGGTGAGTCCGGGGAAGATGGGGGAGGGGAGCATGCCGGCGGCGCTCTCGATGTTGGCGAGCTCGCCGTCCACGAGGGCTTGGGCGTAGGGGGGGACGGGGAAGGCGGGGTTGGCAAGCCGCCCGGCGACGGCGACAAAGGCCACCGTGCGCAAGGCGGCGTCCTCCCAGGGGGTGCCGCGCAGGTCCTGGTAGGCGGCGCCGGCCTCGGAGAGGAGCGCGGCGTTCAGCTCGTGGAGGAGGGGGATGAAGTACGCGACTTCTGCGGTGCGCAGGACCTTGTCGAAGAGCAGGTGGTAGACGTGGAGGAGGGAGTCGGAGGTGACGAAGATGGGGACGTTGCTGTAGCGGGCCTTCTCGTAGAGGGTGAAGAACTCCTTCTCGGCGCCCGGGCTGACGACGAAGCCGTCAGCAGCTAGACGGGCGAGCTGGGTCTCGGACAGGGCGAAGGGGACGTGCACGTTCTCCAGACCCGATGCCACCTCGTCCATCGTCAGGCTGGGCACCGTGTCGATGGTGGGTTCGCGATAGACGGCAAACCTGGGCTGCTCGAAGGGCGGCAGTTGGATCTCCGGTGCCGTGGTCGGTGAGGGTTGTATCACCGGCGTGTCGGTAGATTTGGGTGCCTTCGTCGCGGCTGGGATGTCGAGCGGCGTTGTCTCTTGCGCCTCAGGGGGCGGCGTCTTGGTAGGGCCACTGGCGGGCAAGATGCCGCAACTGAGCGCAAGAATCACCAGAAGCAGGGCCAACAGCAGTCTCACAGCAGGGCGTCTGTCTCTCATCGGCTGCCTCCCTAGACATGGGCTGTCTGGATGCGGTGCGTCGTCTATGTCTATTATAGCATCTATGGGAGCCGGAGGCGGCGGGCCACGGTAGGGCTATCGCATTTCACCTCAAGTCAGCCACAGATAGCCCTTCTTGGGGTTCAAATGCGATAGCCCTACGGGCCACGGCAGCGCTCAGGGCCATCGCATCTGGTTGACTTACCGGCTTCCGTTGTAGGTCGGCCTGTCCAGGCCGACTCGGCGGCGCAGCCGCTGCCATCCGCGGCGCCGCTCCGACGTGTTAGGCGCCATAGTTGCAGTCGTGGGCCGTATGTGCGCAGGGGGCCGTTAGTTCATCGAAGGGGGCCTGCGCACGGTCGGCCTGTCTAGGGCGACTGCGCTTGTGAAGTCCACAGGCTCGGGCGCGTGTACTGCCGGTGGGGTGCACTTGCAGTCAGTGCACCCCACCGAGAAGCGGTTGGTCTGGCGCCGGCATCGCCAGTGGTGGCGCTTGAAGCATAGCCCAGCGTCCATCAAATGGCCTCTAGCGGACGACTGCGTCGTAGGCCGACTCAAGCTGCGCTAGCACGCCGGCGGCGAAGTCTAGGACTCTCTGGAAGATCGAGACATTGCGTGTCGTCGGCTGCACCGGCACCAAGGATGGGCCGTAATTGGATCCAGGGGCCTGCAGGTTGTCAGCCTGCCCTGGTGCCAGGGGTGCCATCTCGAAGGCGTCCTCGGAGGCCTCTTCGTCGATAATCTGGATCACGTCGCCTTGGTACTGAAAGAGCACGTTGTTGCCCGCCTGAAGGAAGGCGCGTGCCTCGGGATCCGCAGCCAGCTCGAAATAGGCCTTGGACCCGAAGTCCACCTGGCGATCCACCTGGATGTTGCCGGCGATCCATTCATCGGTGATGACGCCGGTCAGCGCCTCTTGATCCTGGAGCAGTCTCAGGTCGACGTGCTGGCGGCTGATCTGGGCCAGATTCTGGTGTCCGCTCTTGGTGACGTTCGCGCCGGTAGCCAGGTTGGCCTGGGCCGCCTGCTGGTAGCTCTGGTTCTGCACCCGGGCCTGGATGGTGGTCTGGCCCGACGCCTGGTTAAGGGCTGTCTGATCCCCGTAGAGCGCCATGTTTTCGGCGGAGGCCGCACCGCCGGTCTGCGCAGCGATGATGAAGGTGGTGTAGGGGGTCACGAGACCGTAGGTCAAGCCGAGCTTCCGGATGGACGCCACTAGCGCGTCCGTCTCTCCCTCCACGCGTACCTTGTCCAGCAATGCCCCGATCTGCCGGGTCGCCCATAGCTGCGGCACGAAGGCGTGGTCGCCTGTCTCGGACAGCGCGAAGCGGTAGGTGAAGGTCGGTATCTCATCGCCGGACCGCCCTCTGACTTGCACGATCACGTCGTCGCCCTTCGAGGTGGCCTCATAACGACCGCTGAGCAGTAGGCTGGACCCCTCGAACATGTCGGGCAGCGTCGCGGGATGGAGGTCCGCCACGCGGATGCCCTCAAAGGTGATCTCGACGTCCGTGAGTACGGGCCGGGCGATCCGCCGGTAGAAGTCTGTGAGCACCAGCTCGAGGTTCTCGCCGGGCTGGACATAGGTGACCGAGCCGCCATTCTCCGCAGCCAGGCGGTCCAGCAGATGGGTGTTGACGTCGTAGCCGACGCCGAAGACGTGGAGGCGTGCCTCGACCCGGCGGTTGTTGCGACCGGCCCGGGCTGCGATGCCGGCAGGGTCGGTGACGCCCGCCGTGGGCAGGCCATCGGTGAGGAAGACCAGCAGCCGCGTCGTCCCGCGCCGCTGCTCGCTGCCGCGGAGGATGCCCAGCCCTTCTGCGAGCGCAGCATCGAGGTCCGTGCTGTCCCTGGCGGTCAGGCTGTCCACGAAGTGCCGCGCGTCACGCAAGGTCTCCGTGTCGACAGGCCGGAGGGTCCGTGAGAAGACGTCTAGCCGGTCGTCGAAGCCCACAATCGAGAAACGGTCGTTGGCGTTCAACTGCCCCAGGATGAACTGCAGGGCGTCCTGGGCCTGCACGATCTTCTCCCCCTCCATGCTGCCGGAGCGGTCGATCACGAAGACGATGTCCTTCGGCAGCGGTGCAACATCCGCCAGCGTGATCTCAGGCTCGAACAGGAACAGGAAGTGGTCGCGTTCATCCTCGTCCTCCAGCCCCGGCTGTCGTCCTGTGAGCAGGCCGCTTCCGAAGCCACCCTCGGCTGGGCCGAAGAAGAGGTGAAAGTCCTCCGTTGGGAGAACATAGGTCGCTTCCCAGGAGACCCGAGCGGTGTTGCCGTCAAGTCGTTCTGTCGCTACGGTGTGGGAGGAGGTATAGATCGTGCCCAGAGCCTTCGTCGTATTCAGATTGACGGTGATCGACGCCTCCTCCAGCAGGTCTGACGAATACCGTTCGGTGCTCAGCACATAGTGATAATGGGCTAACCCTCCGTTGGGGGTCAGGACCTCCGCGTAGTCCAGCGTCATCGTGCGGGTCTGCCCGGCAGGCACCGTGATCTCAAAGACCAAGGTCTCCCAATCGGCGTACTGCAGCAGGGAGGGATCGTGGCGGGACGCCACAAGCTCGGCAAGCATCTCGTTGGTGGCAGCGGCGTCCTGGCGGTCGATCCTCTGCGCCTGACCGCCGACCGTCGCCGTGAAATCGGTGACCATCGCATCCGGCGGGATGGGGAACAGGTAGCGCGCCGTCACGTCGAAGGGATGGGGATTGTGGAAGGCCTGGTCGACGTGGGTCGTCGCGAGGGTGTCCTCGATGTCGACCGTGACGTGATGGTAGCGCACCACCAGGTAGCCGGTCTCCGCCGCCAGCGGAATGACCATCCCATCGGCCAGCACCGCCTGGGGCAAGCACGCGATCAGGACGGTGACCAACAGACTGATTGTGAACATCCGCGTGTGTGTCATCGCTCTCTCCTTTTCTGAGCTGGGAAGTCCATGGGTTCAGCTTCAGTTGTAGCAGGGGAAGATGACAGGGCTGTGACAGGGGTGCGAGGAGTGAGGGATAAGGTAACAGGTAACAGGTGACAGGGTGTCACGTGTCACGTCCTGGTAGAGATGAACCAGATTAGTGGAGATTCGTGAGGATTCGTGGTTAACTAAGCCGTTGGCAGTGTAAAGCTCACGGTCGTGCCGTTGCCCTCACGGCTGTCGACCCATAGGCGCCCGCCGTGGGCCTCGACGAGGGCCACGGCGATGGAGAGCCCGAGGCCGCTGCCGCCCTGGGATGGGTGCCGGGATCGGGCACGCGACTTCTCGGCCCGGTAGAACCGCCGGCCGACCTGCTGCAGGTCTGCCTGTGAGATACCGATGCCCTCATCCATCACCTGGACAAGGGCCGAGCCGGACTGTCCATCGGCTGCGATGCGTACCC
>JAFGNI010000462.1 GCA_016927095.1 Anaerolineae bacterium
CAGCTTGGGCACGCCAAAATAGATCGCAGCGCCCAGGCCAGCAGCAACCCCCGCAATACTCCCTACGACTTTCCAGGTCTTCATTGTTGCACCTCTCTCCCTTTCCTATTCTTCTTCTTTTGCCAGCTAGCCCTCAGCGCTGGTTCAGAGCGCTCCGGCTCGTCTGGATTACGGGTTAGTTCGTTCGATCTGATCTTGAGACCATGCTGGTCAGCCCCTCTTTCACGTCTTGGGGCACAGACGCTCCCACATCGGCCAGCTTCACCTCTGGGATGCCGCCAAAGACCTCGTACGCACGATTCAGAACCCGGTCATCCCAGATGCTGTCGATGTCGTTCCTCAGCAGCTTTTCGGCGTGCACCGCCTCTCCGAAACCGCCCAATCGCATCACCACGAAGCGGTTGAGGGTGCCCACGACGGCCTGACGCTGGTAGGGATCCCTCGAACCGGCCCTCTCACTTTCGGACATAGCACGTCTGTTGTGCAGCAGCCACGCCAGAGAGACCATATCGTGAGCCACAATGGACTCCGAGGCAATCACCAGCCCCGTCTCCGGCTGTGCAACGAACCCATCGTTGGGTCCCAACGTGGTGAGGATGCGAGTCGCCGTGGTCAAGACGAGTCGCTGCTTGTCACGCAGGCATGTCACCGTGTTTGCATCAGCTGTCTTCTCCTGGATCGTAGAGGCTTCCTTGTGATACTCGAGACGGCTGTCTGTTCTCCAGTATCCCACAGCGCTCTTCATGCCCAGGCTGCTTCCCAAGAGAAGGTGGCGTCCACAGCGCGGCATGAGGACGATGTGGTCTACCTCCTTGAGGATGTTTGGCATCATAATGCCCTCCTTCCAGAAGCTAGCATCGACCGGATGATCCTCGAAGAAGGCATCCCACCCCGCTTCCTCGGGAAAATGGAGTTCCGCGCCCGCTTCCAGTGCTGCCTGCGCCATGCCGCTGGCATGCATAAGCTCTCTGGAACTGCCCTTTAATCTCTCTGGAGTGAGTTTGACAAACTCGATACCGGACATGTCACTCACGATGACCCGTCCTGCCCCCTTTTCCTTGAGGAGCTCCACCATAGCCCCTATACCCTCAGGGCTTGTCGTGGCCGGATAGGGATTGCCCGAGTTCAGCGCCGGCTTGATCAGCACGGAATCACCGCTGGCAAGCCAGCCAAAGTCCGTCGCTGCCCGGGCCGTCTGTCTGACGGCTCGCCTGAAGGTCTGATTCGCAGAACCGCGTTCCACACCCGCAAGCGCGACCTGGGCTTCAACATGTCGGCCTATCAAGTCACCCATGCACAGCTCCTTATGTCAGCGCATCTCTGGCGGAACCAGATGCAAAGAATCTGAGAGACTCTCATCCACATCTGCACCGTCCTACTTCGTCAAATACGTTATCGCTGCCTCGATGATTTCCTGTTCCAACTGTGCTTGCTCGGTTTGACAGAGGGCTGAGATACTGCGATGTACCATCAGCGTGCCATTGACGATGCCAAAGACCATCACCGCAGCCAGGGCCGGGTCACGCTCGATGCACTGCCCGCGCTCGATGCACAATTCGATCAGGCGCGAGATATGGTCCAACATCGCGGTCAGGTTCTCCGAGTCAACCTGCCAGGACGTGGCGCTCCGCCAGGCCAACTGGTAGAGCTTTGGGTAGTCGTGCGATAGCTGGATGAACCGCCCCAGCGAGGCACGCAGCTGGACCAGGGCGTCGTCGGTCTCGGCACGGCGCAGCGATTCGGCGAAAAACGCCTCCATCTGTCCGAACCCGCGCTCGCGGAGCGACTGGATCATCGCGGCCCGGTTTTCGAAGTAGCTGTACAACAGCATGTGCGACACGCCAACACGATCGGCGATGTTGCGGATGCTCACCCTGTCCAGTCCTTCTTGCCGCAGCAAATCGAGAGCGGCATCGAGAATGCGTTCCCGCATCTCCTCGATCTCTTGTTCGGTTCTCTTGGCTCGTGGCATCTTTCCCTCCACATTTTACACTGTATATTATACACTGTAAAACCGTTCTTGTCAAGGGGCAATCCTGAGATTCGGTCATAAAGGGTTTCCCGAGAGACTGGTGTAGAATAGGGACATCTTGATCTCGGGAGGGACAGGGGATGGAGCTAGAGTGCGCTCAGGAGGAGCTGTTACCCGGATACTTGACGTCATTCGATCGGCTGATTGGCGATCAACGAACAGGAGTCACATTTCGGGAGACAGTGAAAGGGATCATCACGGCTGGGAGTTTGGTGTGTCAGCGGATCGCGAGTCGTTCGGCAATCTTGTCAAAGTCAAAAGAGGGCGGGCAGCTCACCCTGCCCCAGGGCACAGCCAAGGTCGTGATCTATCTCTTTAACTATGAGGCCTCGGGCTGGGCCGCGTTCGACGACGTGTCGCTGGTACGCACCGACCAGTCCACCCCCAACGAGACCAGTTACTACTTTTTCGGCGGGCGCCGGGTTGCCATGCGCACCTCGGATGAGGTATACTACCTGCACGGGGATCACCTGGGCAGCACCTCCCTGGTCACCGAACCCGACAACAGCGTAAAGGCCAGCCAGCGCTACCGCCCCTACGGCGAGGTGCGCCCCCTCGACGGCACGGTATCAACTGACCGTACTTGTACCGATCGGCGCGATGAACCTCAGTGGGACACATCGCACGATCAAATAATGGTCGCCGCGATCTCGTCCAGTACAAAGAGGGAAACGGGATGCCCGGGCGCGACAGTGCTGCTTGCCCCGTCGTGAACGTGATGCGGGGCGCCAGGTAGATCCGGGTAGTGAGGCGTGTTATCCCATCGGCAGACAAGTTGCCCGGCGATGGGATAACTGTAGGTGATAATGCTTATCTGTCCATCCGGCATCTGCCGCGCGTATTCGGAGAATTCGAGCCAACTGCCGTCGGCAAGCGTGAGACGGGCGCGCATATGGGCCTCGCCGGCAGTGACCCGCTCGCGGATTACCTGAATGTGGGCGATCATTGGATCGCCGAGCAGCCGGTCCTGCATCGATCGGCGATAGGCTGTGATACTCACCTTCAGGCCGTCTGCCCGGTAAGTACCTTCAGACGGGCTTGCAGGTTGTCGCGCATCTGCACCAGCGAGGCCCACTCGACAAAATCCATCCGGTCATCGGTCTGCCCGGTCTGGAAGCGGTGGTAGAACTCGTCAGAAGCAAGGGCGTACTGTGCTTCAAACGCATGTAGATCGGTCTGGAGCTGCGCCAATTGTGACTGGTTGAGTTTGGCTTCCTGGGCCAGCAGCTTGTCCAGGGTGCGATCCATCAATTCGCTGGCCTGACCCTCACGATAGAGCCGGGCCAGGGCCAGCAGGCGATCTGCGACGTCCGCCGGCGTATGAGTCAAGACTGTTTCCATATCGGTCTCCCTGGATGTCCCGTGTCCGAGTTGCTGAATCGATTATATCACAGCGCCATAACGCCTGCAAGACAGCCCGGCACTGGCGCTGGCATACTGTGAGCCGCAGCCAGAGTGATCGAGCAGCCCGGCTTGGGGATCTTGGTATGGTGCGCCGTTTTCCATGCCGGATCAGGCCAGGCGCAAGGTCAACGCGGCCACGGACAGCGGCGGCAGCTCCACCGTGGTCGTCCCATCGGCCACCTGAGCTTGGGCAAAGGGGCGCGACACGACCAGGTCGGGCTGCGCGTACGAATTGGCCGCCTTGGGATCGGGTCCGGTGAGCAGCTCGCCGCTCTCCAGGGCGACGAGCTCCCGGTCGGCGACCTGCACGCGCACTTCGGCGCGCTCAGTCGGGCTGCGATTGACGGCAAAGACGTGCAGGCGATCGCGATCCCAGATCGCGCTGGCGTCCAGGTACGTGGTCTCGCCGTTGGTGCGGCCCTCATAGGTAGGCCCGTTTCTTGCTGCTAGGTGGACATGCCAATGCTGCACGACCCGCAGACCACCAGCTCCAGCGAGCGGTCCACATCCTTCATCATCTCGGCCGCCTGCTGGGCGCGAATGGCGTACTGGTCGGCGGGCACGTGGCCGAGCCGCCAGGGGCCATCCATGCGCCATCAGTGGGGCGGATCTGGCCCGATCACACCCCAATCCACCATCTTGTGCCAGTGGATGTCAGGGGTTTTGCCCCACCTCGCGCGGGAACAGCGGCGGGCCGACGACCACGGGCGCGCCGGGCTGCAGCCCTCCCCAGGACAGGCCCTGGCCCAGTACCGCCGGCGGCTGCCAGCCCAGGCGGCGCCAGATCTCGGCCGTGCGCTCGGGCATGACCGGATGCAGCAGGATCGAGCACAGGCGCAGCGTCTCGGTGGCTGTGTAGAGGATGGTCGCCACCCGGTCCGCGTGCCCCTGCCGGGCCTGCATCCAGGGCGCCGCGCGCTCCAGGTAGCGGTTGGTCTCCCCCACCACCTCCATCACTTCGGCCAGCGCTTCGTTCAGGGACAGGTCCTCGACGGTCTGCAGCGTCCGCTCGATGGCGGCCAGGCAGCGCTCGCGGAGGGCTGCTTCGTCCGCTCCCGGATCGACCGGCGCGGGGATGCGGCCCGCGTTGTAGCGCGTGGCCATGTTGGTCAGGCGGTGCACCAGGTTGCCCAGGTCATTGGACAGGTCGCCCTGGTAGCGCTGGTCGATCCGCTCGGGGGTAAAATCGGCATCGCGCCCAAGGACCATATCGCGCAGCAAAAAGTAGCGGAACGCATCCACCCCATATACCTCGGCCATATCCAGCGGCCGTACCACGTTGCCCAGCGATTTGGACATTTTGGCGCCTTCGGTGATCCACCAGCCGTGGGCGAGGATGGTCCGCGGCTGGGACAGCCCGGCAGCGTGGAGCATGGTCGGCCAGTAGACACAGTGCGTGGTCAGGATGTCCTTGCCGATCAGGTGCATAGCCCGCGGCCACAGCCGATCAAAGCGCGTCGTGTCGGACAGGTAGCCGGCGGCGGTGACATAGTTGATCAGCGCGTCAAACCACACATAGGTCACATAGTCCGGATCAAAGGGCAGGGGAATGCCCCAGCTCAGCCTGCTGGCCGGGCGCGAGATGCACAGGTCGCCCAGCGGCTGGCGCAAAAAGCCCAGCACTTCGTTGCGCCGGCTGTCGGGCCGGATAAAGCCCGGGTGATCGTCGATGTAGCCGATCAGCCACTCCTGGTAGTCGCTCATGCGGAAAAAGTAGTTGGCCTCGACGATCTGCTCGACCGGCCGCCCGCAGTCCGGGCAGTGGCCGTCCACCAGGTCCTTCTCGGTCCAAAAGCGCTCGTCCGGCACGCAGTACCAGCCCTCGTACTCGCCGCGATAGATCTGGCCCCGCTCCCACAGGTCCTGCAGAATGGCCTGCACCACGCGCACGTGGCGCGGCTCGGTGGTGCGGATAAAGTCGTCGTTAGAGACCTCCAGGCGCTGCCAGGCAGTTTGAAAGCGGACCACCATTTGGTCGGCCTGGGCCTGCGGTGAAATGCCGCGCGCCTCGGCGGCTTGCTGCACCTTTTGCCCGTGCTCGTCCGTGCCGGTCAGGAAAAAGGTCTCCCTCCCGCTCAGCCGGGCATAGCGGGCCAACACGTCGGCCAGGATGGTGGTGTAGGCGTGTCCCAGGTGGGGCTCGTCATTGACATAGTAGATCGGCGTGGTAACGTAAAATGGTTCGCTCATGGGATTTTCCTCTCTCTCCGAGCTCTGCCCGGACTCTCTGCCAGGAACAAAAAAAGGCCCCCCGTCAGGGAGGCCTTTTGGCAAATAGGCGTTGTTCTGGTTTCAGCTCCTCCCCAACCACAAGCAGCCATGGCTGTTCGCCACGGCGCCGGACATGATCATGCTGGAGAAGGACTGCTCTACCCGGTTCATTTCACCCTCTATCCAATTCTGCCTCTATCTTAGCACACTTGGCCCTCGCCGTCAAGGCCAAGATGTTGCTGCTGCGCCAGATCAGGCTTCTTTTTCCGGCGGCATGTGGGCCAGGGCCTGTTCGTACACCTCAAAATGCTCCCCTTCGGCCTCTTCCGGATCGACGTACTTGAGCCACATGGCCTGATCGGGCCTGTCCCGGGCCAGCTCGCGGCGGCTGACGCGGATGCTCCCGTCCTCGCCGTGCCAGACTACCTCGCCATCCTGCAGCAGGATGTATTCGCCGGCGTACAGGGACACGTACTCGGCGCGGCGGTCGCGGTAGATGAGGGCCTGCTCGGCGGTAGTGCGGCGCCAGGAGAGCACGCGGGCGCGGGAATCGGTGTGCTGGGTGTAGAACGCGCCCACCGGCGCCC
>JAFGNI010000463.1 GCA_016927095.1 Anaerolineae bacterium
CGGTCTGGCTTTTGCACCCGAGACGCCGCCCGCTGAGGACTTGATTAACTTTCGCCGCGTTGAGCTTCTGCGTGGTATCATGGATAGTTATGGGGACGAGGCAAAGGAAATCTATGTTACGGAGGCCGGATGGAACGACCATCCACGGTGGTCCTGGGCGGTCCTGCCGGGCCAACGCGTTCAGTACACGCTCTCGGCATACCAATGGGCCGCCGATTACTGGGCGTGGTGTCCTGTCGTCGCGATGTGGATGTTCAGGACCCCCCAGCCGCTGTATAACTACCAGGACTACTACGCATTCGTGACATCGGACTTTCAGGTGCGCCCGATCTATACCAGTGTCCGAGCGTACACGGGAAATACTGATTGACCGCCGGGCGCGCCAAAGTTGACGAGGTGCGAGCCATGATCGTTTCTTGGGAGAAGTCTCTGCGTAGACACTGGCTGCTGGCAGGGTGTCTACTGCTTCTAAGCGGCTGTACCTGGTTGGCGGAACTGCCCCTGACGTTGCCGGGAAGCCCAACGGCGACGCCCGAGCCGTCCCCACAGCCCAGTGCTACGCCCGTTTCCGCAGGGCCGCTTGAGACGCCGGTCCCGGTTCCCACCGTCTCCCAAGGCGCGCAAGCGCTGGCTCTGCAGTTCTGGGTGCCGGAGTTTCTCAATCCCGATGCGGAAACCGCGGTTGCCAAGGTGCTCTCCGCACAGGTGGACGGTTTCGTCGACATCACCCAGAACGTCCAGGTGCAGATGGTGGTAAAGAGTGACGCCGGGATGGGCGGCATCTACAACTTGATCAGTACGGCGCGTGATGTGGCCCCGTCCATTCTGCCGGATGTGGTTGTCATGAATCAACATGACATCATCGCTGCCGCCGATGCGGGCCTACTCCAATCGCTGACGTCGTCGCTTCCCGCCGACGCCGGCTTCTTCCCTACGGCCTTGAGCGCCGTGACGACGGGGAATGGGGTATGGGCGTTCCCCTATGTTGCCAGGGCCGAGCATATGGCCTATGTGGCCGTCGAGGGTGACGCGACCGTCGTAACGCCTACCGTCGCTGCAACGCCTACGGCCGCCGTTACGGGAACGGCTGTGATAACGGAAAGCACTGTGCGCTTGCCTTTCTCCTGGACGGACGTGATCAGTGGCAGTTACGAGATGCTCTTCGCTGCCGGGCCTGCGGATGGGCTGGCGAGCGATACCCTCCTGGCGATCTACCTAGGTTCCGGTGGACGGGTGATGGATCCGAGCGGTCAGGCATCACTGGATCGATCGAGTCTCGAGCGTGTCTACAGCTTTTTCGGCGCGATGCGCGATAGTGGGTTGCTGGACGCCGAGGTCGCATTGGCGCTTCCGGATGCCTCAGCCTGTTGGGCGCTCTATCAGACGGGGAAGGGACAGTTGACGCCGGTTCCGGCAGGCCTGTATTGGCACTTCCCGGTCGAGCCGACGTCCGACGAGGAGCTCTCCGCGACGCAGCCGCCCGTAAGGCCGTCACTTCCGGGTTGGGCGCCGACGGCGTCCGGAGACCCGATCACTGTGATGAAGGTTTGGGGTCTCGCCGTGGTCACCCAGGACCCCGCGCGGCGTGAGGCTGCGCTTGGGCTGATCCGTTGGCTGGTCTCGGCACAGCATATGGCTGACCTGGCCAACGCAGCGGCGCTGGTACCGGCCCGGAGGCCGGCTATCGAGGCGTGGCCCATCGACCCCGACGACGCGGCGATGCTGAGTGACCTGCTCACGAACAGCGTGTCGGCGCTGCCTCCGACTGTCGATAGCGCGGTGCGGCGCGCGCTTCAGGCGGGGTTGACGGCCCTGCTGCAGGGTGATGTCGACTCTCCCCAGGCCGCTGCCAGCCAAGCACTGACTGCCCTGAGGCGGTAGCGCAGATATGGACGTGGCACGGAAGGGAACAGTGAATGGGAATCGGGTAACGAGGGATCGTGCCTCTCTGCCCTCTCCCCCTTACCACGGATCCTTGCGGCACGACCTCGACGACCTCAGAAAGGTCGCGCTGAAAGCGGTGGATCCTGCTGCTGCCGTCGCCCGCCACCTTCAGAGAGAAGGCGATGTGCTTCGGGTTGCCGGCCACGGGACGCTAGGGACTTTTGATCGCGTGATCCTCTGCGCAGTCGGCAAGGCCGCGGTGCCGATGGCCGAGGCGGCTGCCGGGATCCTGGGTGAGGGCCTCATCTCAGAACAGCGGCTCAGCGGTGTCGTTGTCACCAAGGTGGCTCACGCGACGGGGCACGCGCTGCCAGCGGCGCTGCGTGTTATCGAAGCGGGACATCCCATTCCTGACGCGGCGGGGCAGCGCGCGGGTGAGGCCGTGTTGGACGTGCTTGAGTCAACGACCGCACAGGATCTGGTCCTGGTGCTGTTGTCCGGGGGGGCCTCCGCGCTGCTGCCTGCTCCCGCGCCCGGCCTCACGTTGGGGGATCTGCAGGATACAACGGACCTGCTGCTCCGTGCGGGGGCCACGATCGTCGAGCTGAATGCGGTGCGCAAGCACCTGTCACGGCTCAAGGGGGGCCAGATGGCACGCCTGGCGGCGCCTGCTCGGGTCGTGGTGCTGATCCTCTCCGATGTCGTGGGTGACCCGCTGGATGTCATCGCCTCAGGGCCCACAGCGCCCGATCCCACGACGTTCGAGGACGCCCTTGGCATCCTCAGGCGCTACGAGCTTCTGTCGAGGGTCCCTTCCGCCGTTGCCGATTTACTGCAGGCCGGGGCCGGCGGGCGCCAGCCGGAGACACCGAAGCCGGGTGATGCGGTCTTCGATGCGGTCACCCACGTGCTCGTTGGGTCAAACCGCCTGGCTGCAGAGGCCGTCGTGGCGCGTGCGAGAGAATTGGGCTATAACAGCCTTCTATTGACCACCTTTGTGGAGGGTGAGGCGCGGGAGGTTGCCAAGGTGGCTGTCGCGTTGGTCAAGGGCGTGAGAGCGCACGGGCACCCCCTGCGCCCACCGGCATGCCTCATCTGGGGCGGCGAGACGACCGTCACCATCCGTGGCAACGGAAAGGGTGGGCGCAACCAGGAACTGGCGCTCTCTGCTGCACTGGGCCTCGATGGGCTTCCGGGTGTCGCGCTCCTGGCGCTCGCGACCGACGGTACGGACGGTCCAACCGACGCTGCCGGGGCCGTGGTCGACGGCGACACCGTGCGCCGGGCGCTCGCCCAGGGGCTGGACCCATATGCCACGCTGGCGGCTAACGATTCGTATGGCCTGCTGGAGCGCACCGGCGACCTGCTTCGCCTGGGGCCTACCGGTACCAACGTCAACGACCTGCTGATTGCGTTGGTCGTAGGCGATTAGAAATCAG
>JAFGNI010000464.1 GCA_016927095.1 Anaerolineae bacterium
GGGTGAATGACTTCCTGTTAACGAAAACGTCACCACTTACCTAGATGTAGCCCTCAGGCACCCTTATTATAGCACGAAACCCAAGGGGAAAGTAGATGCCGAAAAGCAGGAAGGCACGAGAGGTAACTCCCGTGCCTTCCTGGATATGGTACGACGAAAGAAATGGTGCGTGACGCTACCGGAGCGCTTGCATAAGCACGCCGGCGAACTCCTCCCATTCGTCCTCAAAGAGGTGCAGCGTCAGACTGCCGAGCTCGATGTGGTAGATCACCTCTTCGAGATCGGGCTCGTTAGAAACCCAGATGGCGTAGTTCTCGGACTCGCCCAGCGTCTGGATCTTTGGTTCCTTGTCCATAGTCTTGTTCATCTCCTCTTGGTTGTCGGGCAACTACCGCCGGCGCCCTCGCCCCCCACCCCCACGGCGACCCGAGGGCGGTGAGTCCTCAGCCTGCGCCTCCTCAAGGGACCACCCCTCAAGGACCGCCTGGCGTGAGAGCCGGATCTTGCCATTGCTGATACCGGTGACCATCACCAGAATCTCGTCCCCGACGTTGACGACATCGGAAACCTTCTCAACGCGCGTATCCGAGAGCTGTGAGATGTGCACCATGCCATCCTGTGCAGGCAGGATCTCCACGAAAGCACCGAAGTCCGCGACGCGGACGACCTTCCCCGTATAGATCCTGCCCAACTCCGGCGTCTCCATCATCCGGTCGATGTGGGCCAACGCGCGTTCAGCGCCATCCCCACCCGGCGCCGCAATGAAGACGGTGCCATCCTCCTCGATATCGATCTTGACATCGTACTCGGCCTGTAGGCCGCGAATGTTCTTGCCGCCGGGGCCGATCAGCGCGCCGATTTTCTCGACGTCGATCTGCGTTGTCAGCATCTTGGGCGCCGAATCGGAGAGCTTCTCACGGGGAGCCGGAATCGTGGCGACCATCACATCGATGATCTGCTCACGGGCTACACGGGCCTGTTCCAGGGCCTCGGTGAGAATGGCGCGGCTGACACCCTTGATCTTGATATCCATCTGCAGCGCGGTGATGCCCTCTCTGGTTCCGGTGACCTTGAAGTCCATATCGCCCAGATGGTCTTCCATACCCTGGATGTCCGTCAGCACGCGATAGCGGCTGCCGTCCGAGACCAATCCCATCGCGATACCGCCCACCGGCGCCGAAATCGGCACACCGGCATCCATCAGGGCCAGCGTGCTGCCGCAGGTGGAGGCCATCGACGTGCTGCCGTTGGAGGACATCACTTCGCTCACCACACGGATCGTGTAGGGGAAATCCTCCTTGGAGGGCAGGACCGGTTCGATGGCGCGCTCCGCCAGAGCACCGTGCCCAATCTCCCGGCGCCTGGGTCCGCGCAGCGGCCACGTCTCGCCCGTGGAATAGGGCGGGAAGTTGTAATGGTGAATGTAACGCTTGGTCTCCTCAGGGAAGAGGTCATCCAGCTCCTGCTCCTCGCCGGGCATACCCAGCGTCGCCAGGCTCAGGACCTGCGTCTCACCGCGTGTGAAGAGCCCAGAGCCATGGGGACGCGGGACAAGGCGCACGTCGGCATCCAACTGCCGGATGGTGTGCTGATCGCGACCATCGGGTCGAATCCCTTGGCCCAAGATGCGCTCCCGGACGACCTCCTTGACGATACCGTCGAACGCCTCACTCACCTGACGGCTGGACCACGCATTGGCCTCGGCCTCGCCGGCGATCGCCTCTTTGAGCTGCTCCTCAAGGGCATTCAACGCGTCCTGGCGCTCACCCTTCAGCAAGGTCGTCTCGATCAAGCGGCTGACCTCATCATAGATCAGCTCCTTGGCGCGTGCCTCCAGCGCATCGGGCAAGGCGAACCGCGGATAGTCATCGCGCTTTGGCTTACCGACCGCTTCGCGCATCTCGTTCTGGACGCGGATCACGTCCTGGTACGATGCATGCGCCAACTCCATCGCGTCGATCATCAGCGCTTCGTTGACGATGTCGGCGCCGGCCTCGACCATGATGATGGCATCGGCACTGCCGGCAACCACCAAATCCAGGTGGCTGTTCTTCATCTCCTGGATGTTGGGATTGACGACCAGCTCGCCTTCGATCAGGCCAATGCGCACGCCACCGACGGGACCGTCGAAGGGGACGTCCGAGATCGTCAGCGCCGTTGAGGCAGCGATGATGGCCAGAATGTCGGAATGCTCGCTCTCTCCCTGCGAAAGCGGCTGGACGATCACCTGGACATCGTTGCGCATATCCTTGGGGAACAGCGGGCGCAACGGCCGGTCAATCAGGCGGCTCGTCAGGATCGCCTTTTCCGACGGACGTCCTTCCCGGCGGAAGAAAGAGCCCGGGATGCGGCCCGCGGCGTAAAGCCGCTCTTCAAAGTCGCAGGTCAGAGGGAAGAAATCAATGCCCTCGCGCGGGGTCCGCGACATCGTGGCTGTGGCCAGCAACACCGTATCCCCAGACTGCAAAATCACCGATCCACCAGCAAGACGCGCGATCTTGCCCGTCTTGAGCGTGAGCGTCTGGTCACCCAGTTTCGCCTCAAACACATGTTCTTCTAACACAAAATCCTCCTATGGCCGAAGAGATCTGGCGATAGAAGGTAAGAAACTGGGAACTATCGTACAAGTCGCACCGACGCGGACCTGCACGCCACTTCCCAATTCCCACCATCTACCGGGCCAAGCCCCCTGGCTTCTACTGAATTGCCAGGTAACTGCTACCTAGCGGGCTACCAACGATTCCACAAACAAGACGAGTAGAGGAGGGTGAGATCCCATCTCTACTCGCCTGTCATAACGACCGTAGATGAGCGAGCCTATCTGCGCAGACCGAGGCGTTGGATCAACTCTCGATACCGCTGCGGGCTCTTCTTCTGCAGGTAAGCCAGCTGCCGCCGGCGCTGGCCCACCAATTTGAGCAAGCCACGGCGGGAGTGCGTGTCGCTCTTGTGCACCTTCAGATGCTCCGTCAGATCCGTGATCCGGTGCGTCAACAACGCGATCTGGACCTCAGACGATCCGGTGTCATCCGGCGCTGTTGCATACTCCTCGATGATCTGTTGCTTTCTTTCCTTAGTTAGCACGACGTCCTTACTCCTTTAAGAGAACCGACCAATCGTTCACAACGTGTCGGTCAGTGGTCAGCTGATGAAAAAGTATACCACAGTCAATGATTTTGGCAACCTTCGCTGACCTCCGGATTGCGCTATAATGAACAGCGTCAAGGAATCGCACCGCAGGAGGAGCGCCACCAGGCCCCAAAGGGACAAACACATGACCAACACCATAGAGATTAAGCTCGACGCGATGGCACACGGCGGGGATGCTATTGGGCGCCACGAGGGACGTGCGATCTTCGTGCCGTATGCAATCCCCGGTGAGCGCATTCGCGCCGAGATCATCGACGACCGTGAGCGTTACGCCCGCGCCCGACTGGTGGAGATCCTGGAGGCATCACCGGCCCGCGTCGACCCGCCGTGCCCTTTCTTCGGACCGGAAAAGTGCGGAGGGTGTCAATGGCAGCACATCGACACAGCGGTCCAGCCACGGATGAAGGGCTTGGTGACCATCGACCAACTCCAGCGCATCGGGAGGATCGAGGAACCGCCGGTCTTTGAGCCGATTCCGGACGAGGTGGGCTGGGAATATCGCAACCACGCCCTCTTCCGCGTTGACCCAGAGGGCCGCCTGGGGTTCCTTTCGGCGAAGAGCCACGACGTCTATCCCATCACCGACTGCTTGATTATCCACCCGCTGCTCGGGCGGTTGCTCGAGTCGCTCGATATGACCTATCCGGAGCTGGAGTGGATGGAGATGCGAGCAGGGACGGCAACGGGGGATCTGATGATCTTGTTGCAGGCGAAGGAGGAGGAGTCCCCCTCCCTGGAGGTCGATTTCCCCGTGTCGATCGTGCAGATCCGCCACGATGACGCCGTGGCCCCTTTGATCGGCCTGGACTACATCCTGGAGCGGGTGCACGAGCGCGAATATCGCATCTCAGCGACGAGCTTCTTCCAGATCAACTCGCGGCAGGCTGCCCAACTCGTCAATATCGTCATGGGCGCGCTGGATCTGAAGGGGTACGAGCACGTGTTGGATGCCTATTGTGGGGTCGGTCTCTTCACCGCCTTCATCGCCGAGGAAGCCGGCTCGGTCACCGGCATCGAGGTCAACCCACCAGCAGTCGCCGACGCCCGCCACAACCTGGCCAACTTCGACAACGTGCACATCCTGGAGGGCGCGGTCGAGGAGGTCATCTCAGAGATCGAGCAGCGCCTTAATGCTGTCGTCGTGGATCCGCCCCGAACGGGCATCGAGCCTCACGTGATCGACGCCATCGTGGCGAGCGATGCCGACCGCCTCGTCTACGTCTCCTGCGATCCAGCCACGTTGGCGCGCGACTGCCGCCGCCTGATCCGCCAAGGCTACACCTTGGACTGGGTGCAGCCGGTCGACCTATTCCCACAGACTTACCATATCGAGAACGTTGCCCTGCTGACGCGCTAGACCAGAGGAGGCGCCATGGCCAGCTTCGA
>JAFGNI010000465.1 GCA_016927095.1 Anaerolineae bacterium
CGGAGACCCGAGCCGTGTACGAAGACCTCCGCGCCGCGGACACCCCTCAGGTCGCTGCGGCAACCGATACGACGCCTCCGTTTCCTGCTGTGAATGTGGCTCTGCCGGGCTTCCTAATTGACGACGCCGAGCAGCTGACCGCTGAAAAGCTGATGGCTGACAGCTTCCCCTTCGTCGGTCGCCAGCCGGAACTCGCGCGCCTCAACGGCTACCTTAAGGCGGCCCTCGCCGGTCGGGGACAGGTCGCCTTTGTCGTGGGCGGGCCGGGGAGGGGCAAGACAGCGCTGCTGCGCGCGTTCGCGGAGCAAGCCATGGTGGCCCATCCGGACCTGTTGGCCGTCAACGGCACGTGCGCGGCCTTCTCCGGCGTGGGGGATGCCTACCTACCCTTCCGCGAGGTGCTCGCGATGCTCACCGGCGACGTCGAGACGCAGTGGCGGGCGGGTCGCATCACCGCCGGTCACGCGCGGCGGCTTTGGAGGGCGCTGGCGACGGTCCTGCCCGCCGTCGTTACCCACGGTCCCAGCGTGATCGGCGCGCTGACGCTGGGCTCAGAGCTGCTCGCACGGGCCTCGCAGGCCGGGTTGGCAGATGCGCCGTGGATGGAAGAGCTGACCTTGCTGTGCCACCAGCGGCCCGCCGGCGACCTGGTGCAGCAGGCGCTCTTCACCCAGGTCGCCAACACCCTTCAGGCGGTGGCCGGCCACCACCCTCTGCTGCTCGTCCTGGATGACCTGCACTGGATCGATCAGGGATCCACGAGCCTGTTGTTCCTCCTGGCCCGGGGACTGAGCGGACATCGGATTCTGATTCTGGGCGCCTATCGCCCGGAGGAGGTGGACAGGCTCCACACGCTGGCGCCGGTGCTGGACGAACTGAGGCGGCGGTTTGGCGACGTCGAGATCGACCTGCGCCAAGCCGACGAGACCGGCGGTGCGGCGTTTGTCGAGGCGCTGGTGGACTCGGAAGCCAATCATCTGAGCTCCGGCTTCCGGACGCAGCTCCACGGTCGGACCCGGGGTCACCCGCTCTTCACGGTGGAGTTGCTGCGGGACCTGCAACTGCGGGGCGATCTGATCCGCGACGCAGCCGGCGTCTGGCGCGAGGGCTCCCGCCTCGACTGGGGCGCCCTGCCCGCTCGGGTGGAGGCCGTCATCGCGGCCCGGCTGGGGCGACTGGACCCAGAGCAGCGGGCGCTGTTGGAGGTGGCGGCGGTGGAGGGTGAGGTCTTCACGGCGCAGGTGTTGGCCCAAGTGCTGGGGCAGGAGGAGCGCGCCGTCCTGCGGCGGCTGAAGCAGGAGCTGGCGGCCCACCATCGCTTGACGCGGGTCGCGGAGGAAGTCATTGTTGGGGGACGCTACCTCACCCGGTATGCCTTCACCCACGCGCTCTATCAGGAGCACCTCTACGAAGGGCTGAGCGGCGCGGAGCGCCGGTGGCTGCATGCCCGCGTTGGCGCGGCGCTGGAACGCCTCTACGGCGAGGAGAGAAAGCGCGTTGCCGTGCGCTTGGCCACGCACTTCGATCTAGCCGGAGAGGCGCGGAAAGCCGTCAAGTATGCCGTGGGGGCTGCCGATCAAGCGCGCACAATCTACGCCTACGACGAGGCCACTGTGCACTACGAGCGGGCGCTGGCGCTTCTAGAGAGCGTCGAGCCCGATGATGCGGCGATGCGCCAGCGCTTGGCTGCGCTCACCGGTCTAGGGAAGCTCCTCCTGAACAGCGGGGACGTGCCGCAAGCCGAGACACGTCTGCGGGAGGCGATCGCGCTGGGACGGCGGACGGGTCAGGATCGCGAGGACCTGGCGATTCTGTATCATTGGCTCGGTGAAGCGGTCACGTGGCAGGGGCGCTATGAGGAGCGACTCCGGATCGGCCAAGAGGGCAGGGCGTTGTTTGACGACGGGGCGCAGACGTTGGGTGCGGCGTTGATGAACCAGTTAGTGGCGTTTGGCGTCGGTATCCTAGGCGATTGGGACCAGTATGATGCGGTCACCCTGCAGACGGCTCAGTTCATACGTGAGCTGCCCTATGCCGAGGAGTTGATGCCCGCCTACACCCATATCCGCGCGATGTATATGTGGAACAAGGATATTGATGCCTCGCTGACTTGGAACTGGGCGTGGTGTGACATACAGTTCGAAGCAGGTGACCGCACAGCACATAGGCCCCGCGGCGCGTACGGACGAGGGGATATCTTTGGGGCCCGCGGTGACTTGACGGAATCGATTGAGGTGAAGATGCCCGCCGTGGCGGCAAATCGTCGTGTAGGCGATGCCAAGCATGAAAGTTGGTGTCATGTTGACTTGGCCGACCTGTTCTTGGCAACGGGCGATCTCAACGAGGCGACCCGGTGGGCCGATGGCGCGCTGGCACTCAGCCAGTCGGTTGGCTACCCTCGGGATATCGTCTTCACGCACTGTCTGCACGGCCGCGTTGCGCTGTGTCGAGGGGAAGTACAGGCGGCGCTAGACGCGTTCCTAACTGCCGAGCCGGCCTACGAGCGGTACTTCGAGTGCCGTGGCGCCAGCGTCTCGCGCACCAGCTCATCCGGCCTCGGGTGCGATCCTGCGATCTTGCGGCGTATGGAGATCGCGCTCTCCTACCGGATCTGCGAGAATTGCATTCCGGGGCTGGTGCCCTACCTGCTGGGCCAAGCATACCTCGGTGGTCATCGCACTGACCGCGCGCGCGCCCAGTTTGAACGTAGCCTGCGTGATCTGGCTGCCGACTATGGTGGCGGCGACAGTGCCTTGCTGGTCTTGCCTGCGCTGGCAGGGCTGGAGAGATCGCTAGGATCACGGCCTGCGTTCAGACGATGGCGCGGGCAACTGCTCGAGACCTATCCGCTATTCGCCCGGGTGCTGCAACAGTGGTGGTTGATGGCCGCTGAGATCCAGTCAGCGCTTGGGGCGCCCAAGGTGGATGAGGGGTTTGACGCCGTGCCGGAGGCGTGGGTGTGGGAGGATCCCTTCGCGGATTGCGCGTACGCCCTGGACGTACAAGGACTGGAGATTCGGGCAGCGAACGGACGGCACCTGCTGCACGTGAACCTCAGCGCGCCCCGGTTGCTGCGCCCGGTGCCTGCCAACACGACCGATCTGGCGGTGCAGGCCGTCTGCGAGCCGGCGCTGGCGGACCGCCCGGCCATCGGCGGCCTGCTGCTCTGGAAGGACAAGCGCGACTACCTCTGGCTGGAGGTGGGGCGCTTCGGCAAGCAGGATATCGCCTTCGGTGGGTGCCTGGACAACAGAGACCTGGTGATTGGGCGTGGGCGCCTGGGGGAGGGGCCGGATGCGGCGTGGCCCGTCGGCGAACCGATCGTCCTGAGGCTGGAGGTGACCGGGAATCGTGTCGCGGCCTTCTGCGGCCGCGACGGGGAGCAGTGGTTCACCGTGGGGCATACGGAGTTCCCGATGGACGAGACCGTCCGGGTGGGCGTTCACGCCATCGGCGTGATCGACCGGTCGGTCTACCACGGTGCCTTTCCCGACGGGAGCGCGATCCGCTTCTCATCGTTCAAGCTGTGGGCTCTGTGAGTTCGGTACTCGGTCCGGACCCTCCCGCAGCGCTGCGGGAGGGCCCTTGGCGTACAACTTCGTGGGTCTCTGGCCCCTACTTCTCTTCCTTCGGCAAGAACCGGGTCACGGTCGTGCCGCACTCAGGACACTTGCCTTTGACCATCCGCCTGCCGTTTGCTGCTTCCTGGACAACCCCATCCTTGATCGTTTTCTTTGCGCGACACTTGACGCAATACCCTTCGAATTCCATTCTTACACCTCCATAGCTATAGTGTGGGGCATAGGTTGCCCGCACCTCGATGCAGACCGGGACCCAATGCGGGACGCCGCAGGTCAGGGTCACGACTGGGCCCCGGTTCCAGTATGCCCCTTGTTGAGATTAGGTCAAATCGGCTCGCAACGATTCGCCGTGACGCCGGATTCGGTATAATGGGTAGGAGCTGAAAGCTATCCAAGGAGAGACCTATGATTGTCAAGCAACTGGAGAACGTCCCGATCCTCGAACCGCCCGGCTACGCCGGCGTCAAGAAGCAGGTCGTGCTGGGTCCGGATGACGGCTCGGAGGAGATCGTGCTGCGCTACTTCCGGCTGGGGCCTGGTGGTTCGAGTCCCTATCACGCCCACGATTGGCCCCACCTTGTGAAGGTTGAGGTGGGCACCGGCGTGACCGTCGATGTCGATGGCAACGAGACGCCGGTCGAGGCCGGCGACTTCATCTTTGTACCGGAGAACGATAAGCACCAGTTCCGCAATACGGGCGAGGGCGCCTTCGAGTTCATCTGCATCGTGCCGCGCCGGGGAGAGTCGTAGTCGAGCACGACCCGTGCTGCCGGGAATCCGCTGCAGGTAACGACGGACCGCGGGCGAGACGCCCGCATGCGCTCGGAGCCTGTTTGCCGTCGACCAAGAAGGGCGCACAGGTCTTTCGGGCCGGTACAGATCCTCAGCAGCTGCGCGGTGGCTGCGTGTGCGCATACCTCGCGATAGGAAGTGCGCCCCGTTGTGCGCATGCGGGCGAGACGCCCGCGGTCCGTTCAGGGTGCTGCGTTGGGAGCCGGTTTCCTGCTTACTCGGGTGTGGCGGGAGCGACGCTGGACGGCTCGCCGAATAGTGCGGGCGCCAAGATCTCGGCCTGATAGGTACGTGCTTGCCGGGGGCGGCGGATGTTGTAGACCCAGAGGGCGATCTCGCTGGCGAGGCTCTCGTTCGGGGCTTGCTGCAGCGGGTTCGCCCAGAAGTTGAGGTTGATGCCCTCGACGTAAGCGTCCTCGAGGTAGGAGGGGGCCAACCCGCGCGCGGTGTGCTCCTCGCGGAGCGCATCGGCGATCATGTGCCCCAGTTCGTGGCCCACGGCAAAGGCCTGCACCGAGACCGGCTCGGGCTCTGCTTCTGTCAGATCGTCCAGGAAGCGCCAGCGGTAGTGTGCCGCGATGTGCGTCGCATCGAAGAGGCTTTCGGAGACGGTGATGCGGCCTGTCTCGGGGTTCCAGGAGGCGATCCAGCGGGTGTGATTCGGGTCGAATCCGAAGGTGAGCCCCGCAACGCCGTCCGTCCCGCGGTAGGCGACGCCCTGGTTGATGAGCCGGAGGAAGCGTTCCTCCCCCAGTGCCTCTGTGAAGCGATCCAGCACCGAGAGGATTAACGTCACCCGTTCCGGCGACCAAGTATCCTCGAAGCGGACGCCCTGGTCGGCCCAATAGGCATACCGTGCCACCTGAGCAGGTGGCAGCTGCGTTGCTGAGAACCCGTTATCCTCCACGGCTACGTCTGTCGTTGTGACGTAGGCCTCGCTCTTGGGCTGGTTGGACTTCGCCGCTGCCGGCAATCTGGGTGCCTTCGGAAGCAACAGCCCCGTGCTCAAGACGATGCCTGCTACAATCCCCGCGATCCGCCCTATCCGCTGCATCCCGTGCCTCCCTTCGCCGTGTCATCTCAGGCACTTTCAGCGTAGGGCGCAGGGGCATGGGACTCGCACCCCCGGCGCATGGGCACCGCACGGGATTCGCATGGGTTGGGGGAGGGGCCCTCGTCACGCCAGGACCGTCGCATCTTGGCCATGTAGGTCGGCCTGTCTAGGCCGACGCCGCGCGCAAGACCCCGCTCGGTGCACCGACGCGTCGCTGCGCCCATGTGGCCCTTGCCTGCGACACTGACGGAGGGGAGCCGCGGATGGCGGCGGCTGGGCCGCCGAGTCGGGCGTGGCGCCTGAGCAGACTCAGGACTGACCTACACAGCACACGCGATGCAGGGACGCAGCGGATGGCGGCGGCTGCGCCGCCGAGTCGGCCTAGACAGGCCGACCTACAACGGAGGGGTGTGCGTCAGCCGGATGCGTACACGCTGCTCATCATTCGATTGAGCTCTGTTCCATTCGTCGCTGTGTGGTATGCTCAGGTGGCTGCAGCAGCCACGCCTGTGCTGTCCCAGACCGGCAGGGCCGGACCCGGCCCTACGGACTCGGGACAGCGTTGAGCCATAAACGAAGACACGAAGGTGCTGAACGGCACCAGACAAGGGCAGAAGGGAACGCATGAACGAAGTTCGGGCAGTGCAGTCACTGGTGCTGGGCGAGAACCGCGGACGCGGCAATCTACTGGGGATTCAGCCGTGGATGACGCCACAGGACTACGCCACGCAGGATCTGATCTATATGCGGCTCGCCGGCTACTTGGCCCGGGCCCGGCGCCTGGAATGGCTCAGCACGCGGACGGTGGTCGTCTGGCCCGAGCATCTGGCGACCTGGCTTCTCACCACCGGTGAGGCGGAGGCGGTCCGCGAGGCGCCCACGCTGGCGAGCGCGATGCGGGCGCTGGCGTGGCGATCTCCGTTTCGCTTCATCCGCACGCTGCTGGCCTCGCCGGAAAGGGATAAGTCCGCGGCGGCGGTGCTGCGTATGCATGCCCAGGCCGCTGCCGAGCGCTACCAGGCGCTCTTCTCGCAGTTGGCGGCCGACTACGGCGTCGCGATGGTTGCGGGCTCGATCGTGCTTCCGGATCCGGCGGTGCATGCGGGCCGTATCACAGCCGGCAAGGGCCCTCTCTACAACGTCTCGGCGGTCTTCCGGCCCGATGGCTCGGTTTATCCCGATCTGGTCCGGAAGGCCTATCCCGTTGGCGCCGAGCTGCCCTTCACCACCGCGGGCAGCCCGACCGCGTTGCCGGTCTTCTCCACCCACGCCGGTCGTCTGGGGGTGATGATCTGCGCCGACGCCTGGTACCCGGCGTCCTACACGCACCTGCAGTCCCAGGGCGTGGAACTGCTCGCCGTGCCCTCCCACGCGGCGAAGGTCGGGGCCTGGCATCGACTCTGGGACGGTTACGATGGTGCGCCGATGCCCGACGACGTGGATCCGTCGGATGTAGGCCGGCTCACCGAGGCAGAGGCGTGGAACCGCTACGCGCTGGCGGGCCGGATGGCTGACAGCGGCGCGCGAGCGGGGATCAACGTCTTCCTCGGCGGCAAGCTTTGGGATCTGGGGACTGAGGGCGCCTCCATGATGGTGGCGGCGGACCAGGCGCCAGTTGTCGCCGAGCCCGGTCGCCCGGCCCTGCTCAATCTTTGGCTATGAGTGGAGGAGATACCGTGACAAAGACAGACCTATTGACCGACCTTTCGCCCTATATCTACGGGACGACGCGACTGGGCGATCAGACGATCCCCTTTGAGAATCGCGTCGCCATGGCGCGGATGGCGATGGATGCCGGGGTTTGGTTCCACACCAGCCACACCTACGGTGACGCGCTGGACGTGCTGCGCACAGCCTTCGATGAGGATCGCAGCAAGGTACCCAACCTGATCGTCAAGATCGGCTGGAACACCATCGAGGAACTGCGCGACGTGATTCATCAAAACACCGATCCCCTTGGGTTGGAGGGCCTCGAGCTGGGGCAGCTTTGCCTTGGTGGGCAGTTGGCTGAGGCGTTCGCCAACGGCGGTGATTGCTACGAGGAGTTCGCCCAGATCAAGGCGGAAGGCCTGGTACATCGTTTTGTCCTGGAGGTCTTCCCGTGGACCTCGGAGACGCCGCTCAAGGCTCTCCGCGCCGGCTATCCCGAGGGCATCGTCGACGGCTACATCCTCTACTTGAATCCCTTGCAGCGCTTCGCGTCGAACGAGCTATGGGATCTCTTGATCGCGCGCAATGAGCCGGTGGTCGCGATGCGCACTGTCGCCGGCGGGCCGGTCCACCGGCTACGGGACGTTCCCGGCGCCGCCTGGAAGGACTACCTCCAGAAGCGGGCTGTCGAGGTCGCCCCGATCTTCGAGCGCTCGGGCATCGCAAACTGGACCGAGTTCTGCGTCCGTTTCGCGCACAGCTTCCCGCAGGTCCGCGCCACGGTGGGGTCCACCGCGCGCCCCCACCACCTCCAGGCGTTCCTGGACGCCGCAGCGGATATCGCGCCGCTGTCGCGGGACATCGTCGACGAGATTGTCGCCCTCCAGTACCGATGGTCGGAGGAGACGGATATCCACGCGGAGCCGTGGACGATGTAGGGAATCAGCGAATCGCGAATCAGCGACTGAAAGAATGAGCGAATACAGAACCCGATAGCAGACGAGGGCCCGAAAAGGTTCGGGCCCTCGATGCTGTCGTGATTCGCTGATTCGCCTATTCGCTCATTCTCTCTATCGCCGCGAAGTCCTCTTCCGCCAGCTCCCAGTCGAAGATGTCCATGTTGGACGCAATATGGGCGGGGTTGCTGGACTTCGGGATGACGACGATGCCCTTCATCACCAGCCACTTCAGCACCACCTGCGCGAAGGAGCGGTTGTACTTGGCACCGATGCGCTTGAGCGCCTGATCTCCCACAATGGAGCCGTTACCGAAGGGGGAGTAGGCTGTCACGAGGATGTTGTGGTCTTTGCAGTAGGCCAGCAGGTCCTTCTGCTGGTGGTAGGGGTGGTACTTGATCTGGTTGACCGTGATCGGCACCTCGGTGACCTTGAGCGCTTCCTCGAGATGGCGGACCATGAAGTTGCTCACGCCGATGTTGCGCACCTTGCCCTCTTTGACCAGCTGTGCCATGGCAGGCAAAGTCTCGCTGAGCGGGATGTCGTCATTGGGCCAGTGGATGAGCAGCAGGTCGATGGTGTCTATCCCCAACTCCGACAGCGCCCGGTTCCCGACCTCGAGCACGTCGTCGTGGTGGAGCTCACTCGGCGGGATCTTGGTGGTGATGAAGATCTTGTCGGTGTCGTAGTCCGGCAGGGCTTTGGCGATTGCTTGATGGTTGCGATAGGCATCCGCCGTGTCAATGTGGTCGTATCCCAGATCCAGGGCCGTGCGCACGGCCTCGGTCGCCGTGTTCCCTCTCAATTGCCAGGTTCCCAGGCCCAACGCGGGCATCTTGTCGCCTGTGGCTAGTTCGAAGTACTGCATCAGTGTCCCTCC
>JAFGNI010000466.1 GCA_016927095.1 Anaerolineae bacterium
ATTGGCAGCGATCAGCCCAACGCCGAACTGATCACGACCGCGATCAGCCGCGCCACCGTCGCCCTCGCCGTCGCATCGCGCGCGCGGGCAATCCTCTGCTCTTCGGAGTCCGGACGCACGGCCCGTATCATCGCGCGCCACCGGCCCAGGGTCCCCCTGTTGGGGATCACACCCTTCGAGGCCACCGCACGTCGCATGCAACTGCTCTGGGGAGTGATCCCGATTGTCGTCACCGCATTCCACAGCACCGATGAGATGATCCTGAAGATGGTCCGGGCCGCCAAGGTAGGCGGGCACGTCCAAATCGGCGACAACGTGGTGCTGACGGCAGGGATCCCGCTTGAGGTACACGGCGTGACCAATATGGTGAAGGTACACACAATCCGCAAGGCGGATCTTGACTGAGATTGGACGGGGAAAGGAAGACACCGGGGCAAATTGCCCCGGTGTCCGGTGATCGGGTGCTACCCGAAACGGCGCGGGCCTGTATGCTTCAGAGCTGAACCGGGGCCTCAGGCTCGGCGGTCAACTCAAACTGACGATCCATCACTGGATCAATAACGGTGCTGCCCTGTGACGCCCCACAGAAGGGGCAGATGTTCCAATCCAGAGCGAGGACGGCCTCGCACTCGATGCACTTCTTTCGCAGGTGCGTATGGCAGTAGGGACAGTAGATGAACTCGTCCTTGACCTTGGCGCCACATCCCGGACACACCTCGGGTTCCTCGATCGCCTGAAGCAATGCCTCCTGCTCCAGCGCATGCTCATAGGCCTCTGCCAACGTCTCGCGTGGGCGGATCAGGAAGTAGACGATCAGGCCTGGCAGCGTCAGCACGCCGACCATCAACGTTGCAAGCAGTTGCACCACGATATCCCGGGTACGGGCGCGGATATCGCGAAAGGTCCAAAGGACCATGCCCAGCCACAGGCTCGTGACGAACACCGCGGTGACCAACGTCAGAACCGTCACCACCTGCGGCAGGATCTCTAGAAGCTGGTCGATCATGTGCCAGAAACTCCTTTGACGAATCGCGGATGCGATCAGGAACTGCACAGGCTGACGGCCAATGCCACAGCCCCAATCACGCGAATTGTACCATCGACCATAGGGGAGGCAAGCTGATGACCTATATCACCGTCAAAGAGATGCCGCCGGAGGAGCGCCCCCGCGAGCGCCTTATGCGCGTCGGCCCCCAGGCGCTATCGACGACCGAGTTGCTGGCGATCATCCTGCGCGTCGGCGTGGGAGGTGAGAATGTCCTGACCCTGGCTCAGCGCATCCTTGCCGGCTTCGAGGGGCTGGGGGGTCTGGCGCGCGCCGAGTTCTCACAGTTGGCTGCCGTGCATGGGTTGGGGACCGCCAAGTCGGCGCAGATTCTGGCGGCCCTGGAGCTGGGACGGCGCCTGATGGCAGAGAGCCCAGAGGAGCGCTGGCAGATCCGGGCCCCCAGCGACGCAGCGCACCTCCTCATGCCCAAACTCGGTTTCCAGGAACAAGAGCACTTTGCGGTGTTGTTCCTGGACACCCGCAACCGGGTCACCGATCAGGAGATGCTCTACATCGGCAGCCTCAACACCTCGCTGGTCCGGATCGCTGAGGTGTTCCGTGGGGCGGTGCGCCGAAACTGCGCCGCGGTGATCGTGGCCCACAACCACCCCTCGGGCGACCCTACACCATCACCGGAGGATGTGGCCCTGACGCGCAGACTGGTGGATGCGGGGAAGTTACTCGAGGTGCAGGTACTCGATCACCTGGTGATCGGGAACAACCGGTACGTCAGCCTGCGCGAGCGTGCCCTGGGCTTCGAGTCAGCCTGACACGTTAAGCTGACGCTGTGTCTTGCGCATAGCTGGGTAGCATCGGGTAGCGTGCCCGAAACGTCGTGCCCACCCCGCCCTCTGAACTGAAGGTGATCTCGCCCTCCAGGTAACGCTCTGTCAACACCTTCATACTGTAGGTACCCAGCCCGCGGCCTTTGCCCTTGGTCGAAAAGGAGCGCTGGAAGACCTGCCAGCGCACAGCCTCAGACATTACGCTGGGGTTGTGCACCCAGAACTCCACCTGCGCGCCATTCACGGACGCCGAAACGCCATCGACGTGAACCACACGGCACCCCACGGTGATCGTCGCCCCCGGCCCCTCAGACTCGATCGCGTTCTTGAGCATGTTATTGAGAACGCGTCGCAACTGGGTCTTGTCGACGACGAAGGCCACGTCAGCCATCTCGGCTGCCAGTGTCACCTGCTTCCCCTGTGCCAGCCCACGTTCGAGGTAGGACTCGACGAGGTCGATCAACAGCTCCTGGGTGCGCACCTCAGTCGGCCTAACCCCCAATACACCATTCTCCATGTCGGCAAGATCGCGCTGTACCAGAATCTCCTCAGCAAGCTGCTCTACTGATTTCTGGATCACCCGCCGCAGGAGCGCCTCATCGACACTGTCCTCATCCATCAGAAGATCGGCGGCGATGCGCATCTTCTGGACTGTGTTCAACACATCATGGAAGAAGGCCCGCTCCATCGCGTGCCGGCGCTTCTCGTCACTGATGTCCATGATGGAGAGCAGCGTGAAGCGCTCGCCCTCCAGGATTAGCTGCTTGGTGGAAATCTGCAGATCCAGGGCTGACGGCGATTGGCTGAACTCCCGGAGGATAAAGGCCTCCTCACCATGCACAATCCCCACCTCCGCTTCGGCAATAGCACGGGCCGCCCCGCAGTACCGGCAAAACGGTGACGTGCCGCATCCCGCCTCACCATCATCGACGTGATGGCAATGCAGCGCCTCGCCGGGGCGAATCCCGACCAAGGCAACGCCATTTTCTGCACCAACCAGATCCGCCAGCGTCTGATTGGCGTACACGATCTGTCTATGGTCATTCACCACTAGCACCGGAAGGGGCAGGGCTTCCAACGCCGCGGTTAGTCCCTCCTGGCGGGCGAACTTCGCCACCTGCTCTTGGAGGGTGCACCCTGATACGCGCTCGATCGGGGCCAATGCGACCGGATGCGGCTCACTGGGCATCATTGTTGCTTTCCTTCTCGCAGATCGTGGAGCCTGTCGCCCAGATCAGCCTTCACCGGTCGATCCGCCTTCAACGAGCTCAGGGTACAGCGCCTGGATCTCAGCCAAGCTGTCGCCAAAGATGGTCGGTGCATACGGCAGCACCTGCTCGAGCATCTCGAGCGCCATCTGGCGAATCTCCCACTGCGCCTCCGGTGTGATCCGCAGGCGGAAAAAGTGACGCAGTTCGCGGAAGTTCATCGTCACAACAATGCGCGTCGCTGTAGCGTTGGGCAGGGCAAATCGCGCATCCTCTTTCCGCACCCCAAGTGCACGCAGATCCTGATAGGTCTCCTTGACCTGCTCCATAAAACGCGACCAGACGGCCAGCGCCTCCGGCCTGTCGGTAATCGCGTCGGGGATGACCACCGAAGGGTCCGACATATCCACGTAGCGTTGGCTCTCCTGGCTATACGAGGCCAGGCGGTGGCGCACCAGCTGATGCGAGCAGGCCCGGCTGATCCCCGAGATCTCAAAGGTAGCGCTGGCGTGCTCAATAATGCTTTCATGCCCTGCCTTGAGCCGCGCACGCAGGAACGCTGCAGTATTCCCACTACCCTCACTGCGATAGCAGACTCTCCCCGCGTGCTCAACCAGGCTCTCTGCAGAACCATCCCCACGCAGATGACGCGTGATTGCGATCAAATCAACCTGCATAGCTCTCCTATCCTACAGACCCCGCCGTCATCGCCGCGGCCCGCATCCCCATCGCCCTGCGCAGTTTCGCCGAATCCCTTGGGTAAGTCACGTAGAACCCGGTAAAGAGGACCGCGCAGATAATCCAGGGAAACGGAATGGTCCACAGCAAAGCTCGGGTAAATCCCAGGGAATCCGCAAGGCGGCCTGCGATGAAGGCCGCCACAGCGGCGAACCCGCTCTCGATGAAGGTCGTCATCGCAAACGCCGTGGCACGCAGTTCCGGTGGAACCACCCCTTGCATCATCGGCTCCTTGGCGCCCTTGCCGGGCCAACTGATGAGCAAAGCCGTGAAGAAACATAGCACAAAGAGCGCTCCAAATCCCCAGTTCTCCGTCCGGGTGAACAGGATATAGGTCAACGGTATTCCGCTGACGATCGAGACCTGGCCAACGATGGTGCGCCCGTACTTGGGATTCTTGCCCTCGGCCCAATCGCCCAGCACACCACCGACGATGTTACTGATCGCGGTGCCGACCACGATGCCTGCAAACGTCAAGGTGGCACTACCGACCGGGTGATCAAAGGCGATGGCCTCGGTCATCCCGCGCACGTCCACGAGCCACGTGATCAGATAGAGTCCCATCACGACCCAGGGCATGCTTCCGGCTAGACCCTGGACAATGGCAACCCAGATCGTGGGGATGGAGAGGACCTTCCACACATCCGACAGTTGAGCACGGTACTGGCTGGCAGCCGCCTCCGTGATCTTGCCCGCCAGTTCCGGCTCGGCGCTACCCCGCACCGGCTCTTTGACGAACACCGCAACGAGCACGCCGGACACAACGCTGAACCCACCCAGCACAAAGAAACCCCACCGCCAGAGCGCCGGCGTTGCCAACATACCCAGCCCCAGGGTCCCCACGATGATGCCGAGAACGCCGAAGGACTCCAGAGTGCCCAGTGCACGACCGCGGCGATGTGGAGGAAAGGTGTCGGACATCAGGGAGAAAGTCGCAGGCATCAAGCATCCCAGACCGATGCCGGAGATGGCACGGATCACCAAGAGCTGGCCAAAG
>JAFGNI010000467.1 GCA_016927095.1 Anaerolineae bacterium
ATCGCAGAACCCTATCGTCCAGCGATGAAGCAGCTTGACCACTTCAGCCACGTGATGGTCTTCTGGTGGGCGCATGGGCTCGACGAAGAGGACTACCGCGAGATGCTGCAGACCGACCCGCCTTACGCACCAGGCTACATCAGTGGCGTCTTCGCCACACGCGCGCCATACCGGCCGAATCCTATCGCGATGACGACCTGCAAGATCCTGGCGATGGACGAGATCCGCGGCACCCTAACCGTCGCGGACATCGACGCCCTGGATGGCACGCCCATCGTCGATCTCAAGGCCTATTTCCCTGTCTGTGATCGGGTCCGGGACGCGACGATCCCGGAGTGGCTGGAGGGTTGGCCCGAATGGATGCCTGACGAAGGTATCGGGCTCGAGGAATATGAGCGGTAGCCGCTGCTCCCACTAGGGCTATCGCACTTGCGCCTTCCGGGAAGGTAGACCGCGTGTACATCGCGGAGAGCTGCACGATGCGGCAGCTTTCGGAGCCTTCGGAGCCCGGTGCACCTTCTCGGAGAGTGCTCTCAACATCAACTGCGATAGCCCTGGAGCGTCGCCCAGGGCGTACGCATCTGGCCTGGTGGTTGACAAATGCAGTCAGGCTCAGAGTCCCGCGACGCGGTGAATTCCGTTGAACGGCAGCGCCCAGGGGCTTTCTGCCCGAGTCTGCTCGGACCTAGGCCTTGGTCGGAAAGACCAAGGGGACCAGTGCGCGCTGTCGCGCCCAAGGGCTTTCCGCAGACTTTGGGCGCTGCGGTGGTGCCGCGTGCGCTTGGGTCCAGACCTGCTATGGCCTGCGGACACACCTGTCAATGGTCACGGAGGTAGGGCGCTGCGCAGAGCACGCGTGTGCATAACGAGATGCGTACGCCCTGAGTATCGTGCAAATTGCGGAGGTGCAGGTCTAGGCTAAGATAGGGTTCAGTCTCTTGATCCCACCTAACAAGCCTGTGACCTGCACCTCTCTGCGCTAGCAGACAGCATTGGAGCTCCATATGCGCGAACCCAGATTGGTTGACTATCCGCCGATGTACGTCGTCGGCCTCAACTTCTACGGCGATCCCTTCGAGACCAGTGCTGGCTGGACAGAGGAGAACGAGATCGGACGGCTGTGGAACCGCTTCATCGCCTTCCACGAGAAACACAACTCGGAGATCGCCAACGTCCAGCATGCCGACGTCATGCTCGAGATCCACATCTGGAGTAACAACACCCAGATAACCGGCGAGTTCGACGTCTTCGTAGGCGTCGAGGTGACCTCGCTAGAGCATGTCCCGATTCCCCTGCTGGCCAAAGTGCTCCCAGCCACCACCTACGCCATCTTCACCCTGCAGGGCGACGAGATCACGGCAGACTGGGCGCAGTCCATCTACCAGGGCTGGATGGCCCAGCACGCCTACCGCCCCTCACACCCCTATATGATCCAGTGGTATGATCTCCGCTTCCGTGGCTTGGACGACGTAGCGTCTTCGCAGCTAGATGTCTACATCCCGGTCGCAAAGCAGGATACGTGAATCACCCAATGAGCGAATGGACAGGAAGCGTGGATACGGCCAGGGCGATGGGAGGCTTTCGGAGTACGAGCCTGCTATTCCTTCGATTTGCTCATTCGCTGACTCGCTAATCCGCTGATTCACTCACTCGTATGTCGCAACTCACGACCATCCACAAAGCCGTTCAGTTCATCGACGCCCACTTGCGGACACCGGTGACCGTGGGTGACGTGGGTGACGCAGTTGGTTACTCTCTTTTCCACTTTTCCCGGACCTTCAATCGCATCGCGCACCACACGCCGTACGACTACCTGATGCGCCGGCGCGTCTCAGAGTCGGCCAGCGATGTGCTGGGAGGCGGGCGCCTGATCATCGACATCGCCTATGACTACCAGTTCGCGAATCCAGAGACCTTCACGCGCGCCTTCCGGCGGATGTTCGGCGTGACGCCCAGCGATGCGCGTGCCCAACCCAGCTCTCTCTGCCGGGAGCCGATGCCGGCCCTCTCTGTGGCCGATCTAGCGCACCGAAGCAGTCCTGCGGCAGGCAAACCTGTCGCGGTCGCCGAGCCGGAGTGCCTGCTCGTGGCACTGCAGACGCTGACGGGGAAAGATGCGGAAGGTGTGGACGCGCTCTGGCAGACCCTGATCGCGGAGATGTCGGTCCAGGGACTTGCGGCAGCCAACTACTACGCCGTCCTCTGGGAGACCTGCAAGACCGGCGCCCGCGGCCTGATGGCAGTCTGCGCCACCGCGCAAGGGCGGACCGCAGAGACAGCCGCCCCGCGCCCTCCCCTGCTCAGCCTTCGCCTGCCACAGCGACCAGCCGCGCGCTGTCCTCATCACGGCCCCGCATCTGCGGTGTCGTTGTCAAGGGCTTACATAACACACACCTGGCTACCCAAAGCGAAGCTGTGGCCCGCAGACCCTACCATCGTCCTGGACTATGGAGAGAGACCGGGCGGTGCTGAGGTGCCGCCCGTGGCCCTCAGCATTGGCGTCAGCGCCGAGCCGCACGCTATGGGCCGCTGCTCAGAGCAAGCCTAGGACAGATCTACCTGACAGGGCCGTCAGCGCACGCCTTCCCCCTGCATCACCATAGCATAGACATCGTCCACGGCGGCAACGATCGCCTCTGGCGCATCGAGCTGCACCAGGTGTCCGCTCTGCCCAAGCATCCGCCGCTCGCCACGGCTTGATAGCCGCGCTAGCACTCCCTGTGCCGCCACCTCATCCGGGTCCGCGGGGAGACGCTCGTCCGAGTGAGGGTTGGGCCCCTCCGGCGCTCGCAAGGCCGCTGTCAGCACGATCAGCGGCATGTCACCTAGGGGTATCTCCCCTACCAATGCAGCATTGGCTTGACGTACGCTGGTCTGGAGCATCTGTGACTCCGCGAGCGCAGTCTCGTAGTAGGTGGGATCCAGGAGCAAAGCCACATAGGCTGCTTGGACATCCCCGGGTAGCGCCCGGGCCACCGGAGGGATTGCGCCCTCGCCGATCAGGGGCACCACGACACGCAACAGCCCGGACCCAACAAGGAAGCGCATCATTTCGTAGAAACCCATAGACGTGCGCTGCGTGGAGGCAAACGCCTCGGAGAAGACGTGGTCCGTCGCTGTATCAACAAGGATAAGTCCCGCGACATCGTCGCGATATCGCGCAGCATAGAGGCGGGCATGAACACCACCCAACGAATGCCCGATCAGCAGCACCGGCTCATCCTCACCTGCCTCGCTCAGGAGCGTTCGGAGCTCCTCCACGACGTGATCCGCATCGCGAGGCCCAGGACGAGCCGAGCTCCAGCCGTAGCCGGCCCGATCATAGATACAGGTCCTGTAGTTGGGGCTTAAGCGCCGCTGAATGCCCACCCAGTCCAGTGCCATGCTGGCATTGCCGGCATCAATGACGACCGTCGGGCCACCCGGCTCCGACTCGCCCTCGCAGTGTAGGTGCATCGACGTGCCGTCCACTGGAATCATGGCGCCCGGAGGCGGATGATTCTGCCGTGCCTGGCGCAAAGCCTGGCGTTGTAACGTCATCAAAACGGCAGGCACGAGGATCCCTACGATGATGGCGATACCCCCAACCCACATAACGGTTCTGAGCAACCGCCTCGATCCACGTGGCTGCGTGACCTCTCCCGGTGACATAGGCAACTCCTTTGGCGCACGGAATGAGATACCGCTATGATAGAAACCGCCCTTCAGGCGTCAAGTGCTGCTTCACCTCGGCGTTCTTTGGTGTATAACAACCTAAAAACTGCTATAGAGGAGCGACATGCGATGACAGAACCGACGACACCCCGGCGCCAGCGCCTGATACGCCAGATGATTGGTCCCGCGGTTCCCCGGCTCTGGTGTCCCCCGATCACCCACTACACACCGGAAGGCGCCGTCGATACCCACCGAATGACAGCACACTGGCGCACGATGGTTCCATATGTGGGCGGCTTTCTCGTCCCCGGCTCCACAGGAGACGGTTGGGAGATGAGCGAAGCGGAGATCGCAGATATGCTCACACTGGCGACCGATCTTGCGGTGTCTCTTGACACGCAGGTGCTCATCGGCGCACTGCGTCCCAGTGTGAATGAGATGCTGGACGTGATCAAGGCGACCCTCGCTTCGCTGAAGGTGGTCTCCGGCACTGAAGACGCACTTGCAGCGCTGCAGGCGCGCCACGTTGCGGCATTCACCATCTGCCCTCCCCAGGGCGCCGATCTGAGCCAGAGCGCCATTCAGAGCGGCTTGGAAGCGGTTCTCGACTTGGGACTACCGACGGCAATCTATCAGCTTCCCCAGGTAACCCAGAACGAGATAGCACCGGAGGTGTTCAAGGATCTGGCTGCAAGGTATGGCAACTTCGTGTTTCTCAAAGACACCAGCGGTGAGGACCGTGTGCCGCTGGCGGACCGCGGCCACAGCGGCGTTTTCCTCGTCCGCGGCGCAGAAGGCAACTATGCCAGCTGGCTCAGGGAGGCTGGCGGATGCTACGACGGGTTGTTGCTCAGCTCGGCGAATGGCTTCGCAGCGGAGCTAGCAGAGATGATTGCACTGCTTGAGACGGGAGAGCTGGATCTTGCCTTCACCCTATCAGAACGCATCACCGCTGCCGTCAGAGGAGCTTTCGCTGCCGTTGCCGACGTAGCTGCAGGCAATGCGTTTGCCAACGCTAACAAAGCCCTAGACCATGTCCGAGCCTATGGGCGGGATGCCCTTGACGCAGCGCCTCCCCTACTCCATGCTGGGATCAGGTTGCCGCAATCCGTAGTCGCGAAGACCTGCGAGATCCTGGCGGCGTGCGGCTTCATGCCGGTGACCGGATACCTGTAGGCGCCGTGTCAGGCCGATATCTGCTAGGGCAACAAGCTGCCAGGCTCAGCTGGCCTTACTACGCGAAAAGAAAGGAGCGTTCTCCCGGGGCGATGTGAACACACGCCATTCTGAGATCGAAACAGACCCCGGCAGCATCGCGATGCTGCCGGGGTCTGTTTCTGCGGCAGACGATCGGGAGATCGCCTACTCGTTTTCGCTGGACGGCTTGCTCAGCTCGTCCATCCGTGCCTGGATAAGGTCCAGCTGCTCCCGGAGCCACCTAGCCTGCGACTTGAGTGCATCCACTTCATACTCCGCGGCAGCCTCCGGCGCGGCGGCCGGCCAGTCCCAGGGCACATCGTAGGCACCCGGCCCATATCCCCAGGGCCCGCCCCAGCCGCGACCACGGCCCCATCCCGCGCCAGCGCCCCAACCACGGCGCCAAGCCATCCCGCGCCCGTAGCCGTATCCTGGCCCAGGGTGCATGTAGCCCGGCTCTCCATACCCGGCGCAGTAACCCAGGCCACGCCCCGTGCGTGGCCCCCTTCCCACCGGTCCAGTTCGATCACCTCGTGGCATGACAACCTCCTAGTTCTCTGTTTATCAGATAGTATGAGGGATCATCTGTCGCCGAGCGATGCCCAGCAACGCGTGACCCCCGACGCATCAACGATCTACCACCGACCACGACCGCCGCCACGACCTCGGCTGCCACCGCGACCCATACCGCCCCCGAAAACTCGCCCGGGTCCCCATAGGCGACCGAAAAAACGACCAATCGGTCGGCCCTGAAGGCCAGCGAAGCCGTAAGGGCGGCCAGACTGCGGCTGCGACACAGCACAATAGCCTGCGCCGCGCCCGGTCAGTGGGCCTTCACCTCGTGGTCCTCGTCCATCAAAACCTGGCATGTTCTCACCTCCTCTTTCATACTCGTGCAATCCCCAGACGGGCTCTCCTCTCGGGTCCCGCTAGCGCTCGCGTTGGAACACATCGAGCAAACTATCGATAGCGTTTCGGCTCTCACGCAGATATTGAACCCAGCCTGATAGGACCGCTTCGCCGTCCGCCGTCAACGCGTACACTCTACGCGGGGGTCCCTGGGTCTGCTCAGTCTCCCAGTCCGAGGTCACCCACCCCGCGTCCTCCATGTCTCGCAGCATCCGGTAGATCCTGCGTAGCGAAACCTGCTCGAGACCATAGGCACCGAGAGCCTCTGCCAGGACGTAGCCATGAGCAGGTCCGGAAAGCAACGACAGAAGCAAAGCCGGCTCCAACAGATGAGCAGCGCGCCCACTGCCACGTCTTCCGTATCTGTGTCCATGTCTCCCGTGCATTGGTCCTCCCCTCAAACTGTCTATAGTATACACGACTAGTGTCAGAATGTCAATAGTTGGATTCAGGAGTTGCTCAGAATCACGGTCCTTGACGCGATGGGTGAGCTGCGTAGAATGGCCTTACCCCCTGGCAGCAGGGGCAATCGCATCTATCTACATCGGCGCAGAAGCGACCGGGCCAGCCCGTGGTCATCTGTGGCCCGACCGGCACGCTCGTGGGCGAACGTCAACTGAGGAGACACCATAGTGAGTATTGTTTCGATCGCGAGAGTGCACAACAACCGTGTCGATGAGGCTGTACACCGCGCTGTGGACTTGGTCCACGGCATGTCGATCGTCAGACCCGGAGATTGCGTCCTCATCAAGCCCAACCTGGTCAAGCCTTCTCCATCGGGATCCGGCATTATCACGGATGCCCGACTGACCGAAGCCGTGGCCAAACTCGTCCTGGACCAAAACCCCGGTCAAGTGATCATCGGTGAGGGATCGTCTGTTGGGTACGACTTCCCCGGTCAGGTGGACTCGCTCACAGCTATGGAGGCCAGCGGCACCGCGGATGTCGCGCGCCGCCTTGGTCTGCCCATGGTGGATCTCAATCGCGATGAGGTCGTGGAGGTCCACGCCGACGACGCCTACGTGATGCACACCTTCGGAGTGGCCAAGACGGCCTACGAGGCCGACGTGATCATCGACCTCCCCGTGCTCAAAACCCACTCGCGGACCGGCATCACCTGTGGACTCAAGAACATGAAAGGCGTGCTCCCTGGCAAGGAGAAGAAGCGCACACATCGTCTGGGCCTTGACCGCGGTATCGTCGACCTCAACCGCGTGATGAAGCCCCATCTCACCGTGGTCGACGGCCTTGTAGGGCGCGCCGGCACCCATACCCGTGACGAGGACCGCGTCACCCTCAACTGCATCCTGGCAGGTAAGGACGTTGTCGCCGTCGACGCGGTGTGCGCGACAGTGATGGGATTCGACATTGATGAGATCCTCCACGTACGGCTCGCCTATGAGGCCGGACTTGGCGAGGCCGACCTCGATTGCATTCACGTCTATGGCGAGCGTATTGCCGCCGTGGCACGGCCCTTCCAACCCTACGCCGAGGCCGCCAAGGAGCGATTCGGGGCCGCTACGATCATTGAGAAGGACACCTGCACGGGCTGTTGGGGTGAGATGGAGAGCGCCTTCCTCTATCTCAACGAGGCCGGCTTCGCCGACAGGCTCAAGGAACTCGTGCTCGTGATGGGCACCCCGGACGAGGTTCCCGATCTTGACACGACACCCCTCATTGTCGGCAAGTGCCCCATGGCGCATCGCGAGCTTGGCGTCTGGGTCGGCGGCTGTCCGCCGCACGGGATCAAGCTCACCGATGCGATCTGTGACGCGCTCAACATTGACAAAGAAGCAGTCCACGCCAAGATAGAGGAGTTGCACGCTGCCGGGAATCGTTAGCCAGCACCGGCATGGTAGCCATACCATTGTCGGAAATCCGACGGCACGATGACCCCGCGAAACCCCGGCCCTGACGATAGGCCGGGGTCTGCGCTACCTAGGGAGCACCAACAGCACCAGCGAGGTGAGCACATGTCACAAAAGCACCAACCCAATATCCTGCTGATCATGCCCGATCAGATGCGTGGCGACTGCCTTTCGCTGGCCCAACACCCCGTATTGCTGACACCGAACATCGACGAGATCGGAGGACAAGGCGCTTTCTTCACCCATGCGTACACCACCTGCGCCTCCTGCATTCCGGCACGCCGCGCCCTGCTCACCGGGCAGTACCCAGCCACCAATGGAATGGTCGGATATCTGGAAGGCGTACCGATCACCACAGCGACGCTGCCACAGCTCCTACAGGAAGGGGGATACACGACGGCGATCGCAGGGCGGTATATGCACCAGTCGCCCTATGAGACATCCTACGGCTACGGGACGCGTGTGCTCGGCTCCACCTACAAGCCCGACGACGACTATGCTAGGATGCTGGACACCGCTGCACCGGAGTTCGGCGGCATCCGCGGTCTGGGCTTGTCTTTCAACGGGTGGCAGGCACGCCCCTGGCCCCTTGCAGAGGATCTCCATCCCACGCACTGGACCGTTCAGCAGGCCCGCCGTCTGATTCGGGAGTGCGCAATCGATCGTCCGCTCTTCCTCACCACATCCTTCTACGCACCCCATCCACCGCTCTGTCCGCCTCGCTTCTATATGGAGCGGTATTTGTCGCAGGCGCTCCCGCCAGCAGCCATCGGCACGTGGGCTGTGCCTCCCGAGGACAACGGTATTGGCGCCGGCGTGGACGCGCACAAGGTATGCCTGCCCCGCGAGGCATTGCGAACCGCCCAGGCCGGCTATTACGGGCTCATCCACCATATCGATGACCAGATATACTGGCTCCTGCAGGAGTTCAAATCGCGGAGCCGTGAGACTGGGCGTCGCTGGGTCGTCGTCTTCACCTCGGACCACGGCGAGATGCTAGGAGATCACCACTTCTATCGCAAATGCCAACCCTACGAAGGCGCGTCGCATATCCCATTCCTCATTCAGGGCTCTCCAGAGATGGGCTTCAAGAGCGGCCTCCGGAACGACAGCCCCGTATGCCTAGAGGACCTGATGCCGACGCTGCTGGCGTTCGCTGGTTTGCCCGTTCCCGATCGTATCGATGGCGAAGACCTGACACCTGTACTGCGCGGCGACGCGACCGTGCAGCGGCTCTGGCTCCATGGCGAACATGCACCTTGTTACAGCGAGGCGCAGGCCTATCACTTCCTGACCGACGGCGCCCGCAAGTACATCTGGCGCCCGCTCGACGGCACCGAGCAGTTCTTTGATATTGAGAAAGACCCCCTCGAGCTTTGTGACCTAGCACGCGACCGCGCCTACGCCCCGGCGGTCGCGATCTGGCGGCAGCGCCTGGTTGACCATCTGAGGTCGCGCCCTGAAGGCTTCTCGGATGGCAGACGCCTGATCGCGGGCCGACCCTATCCGCCTTATCATCCACCCAGGTAGACTATTCTGGTCTACACCACAGGTACCAAAATAGTTGGTTATACCACCAACTATTTTGGTAGTAGCACTTGACAATGACCCATTATTTTGGTATCATATTGATAACCTGGGGAGGTGGATCATGCGCAAGATCCTGGAACACTGTCCATCATGTGGTGCGGACCTGCTCGTCACAAGGATGAGTTGCCCTGTGTGCGACACCGTGGTGACGGGCACTTGGGCGCCCTGTCGCTTCTGCCAGCTTTCGCCGGAACACACACAGCTGCTAGAGGCGTTTGTGCGCGCCAAGGGTAACGTCAAGGAGATGGCCCGCGACCTCGGCAACTCCTACTGGACCGTCCGCAAGCAGTTGGATGACCTGATCAAGGCGCTCGGCTACGAGCCCAGCCCAGCGCCACCGGAGAATACAACGGAGGCACAGGCGGAGATACTCCACCAGCTCGACCGCGGTGAGATCACCGCAGCAGAGGCTTCCGAGCTCTTGGCAGATCTGAGACAGACGTAGCCCAAAGGCATTGCCGTTCAGGGACCGCGTCGCTCGGGCGCTAGTTGAAACGAAAGGGATCGCTATGAGCGAGCAAACGTTGATGATCCTCAAGATGCTTGAGGAAGGCAAGATCACTGCAGATGAGGCCAGCGACCTGCTGTCCAAAGTAGAGGCGCTGGAGGAGGAAGCAGCCAAGCCGGCTGCCGAATCGGAGCCGGGACCGCGCTTCGGCGGGCCCCGGCACTATAGGGTACCCGATCCCGGGCAAGTAACCATCCCACCCATTCACATCCCCGAGATTCCACCGGTGCCCATCCCGGATATCAACCGCATCGTCAACGACGCGCTGCGTGAGGCCTTTGGCGAAGGCTTCCCTCATCGCCATCACGCCCCGGGTTCCCACGGGAAGCACGGCGAGCATGTTGACCTTGCGGGCGCAAGCATTGCTGGCGCCCGACTCGAGCACACCGACCTGACGGACGCCAAGTTGAACAAGAAAACGCGACTCCAGGGCGCTGATCTTCGCTACGCCTCTTTTGTAAATGCGGATCTCCGGGGGACCGACCTGCGGGGCGCCAATCTCACCTACAGCGACTTCACCGGTGCCAACCTGAATGATGCGGATCTTCAGGGCGCCCAGATGCACCACGGAGCGTACACCGCGGCGGACTTCAGTTTCAGCAATCTGAAGGGCGCCGACTTCAGCCTGAGTGATCTCACCGAGGCCAGCTTCCGGAACGTTAAACATCCAGGCCTGTCGTTGCGTGGCATGAAGATGGTGGGCATCAGGTACGAGACCACCGGCGAAGACGAAGCGCCGGAGGACTACGACGAGGAAGCCGAGGAGGCTGTTGAGGCTGTAGAGGCCATGGAATCCGACGTGTCCGAGACCGCCTCTGAAGAGGAAGTCGCCTACGGCGAGCAAGCCGAGGAGACGCCCGAAGAGCACGACGAGGACCTGTCCTGGACTTGAGATCCATCACACAGGCGATCCAGAGCACCATCGGTCAGGAACAGGTGAACCCGGATTCAGCACAGAGGAGAGGGCGCCCACCCAGAACACCCTCTCCCCTGCTATCAGCGGATGTGGACGCCCGGCGCTAGGTCGGGCGTCCTATCCTACGCCGGAGGATCACGCAGATTCGTGCAAGCGAGCCCGTCTGCCGCTCGTGTCCACCTTACCCGGACGTCACGGAAGACCGGGCTACCCCACCCTCGTGGCTCGCTGGCATCACAATGCAGGCAGCCACGCGCATCAGTAGAGGTACGGCACGAGCCGCCACGTGGACTCGCTGTAGGCAGCGTAGCCTTCGAAGCTCTCGCGCAGGAAGCGCTCCTCCGCTTGGATGCGCCAGACGACGCCCGCGATTCCGAGTGCGGTCAGTCCCCAGGCCCATACGACACCCAAAAAGGTCGGGCAAGCCACAAAGAGACAGACGTTGGCCAGGTAGAGCGGATGGCGAATCTTGGCATATAGCCCGGTCGTGACCAACCCGGCAGACCTGCCCTGCTCCAGGAACATGGAAAACTGCGTCCCCAGGTCCAAGTGTGCTTTGACGCGAATGACGGTCGCAGCGGCGAAGAACACCGCCCCAGCAATCAGAAAGAACAAGGCCGGCTGCGGACCGCCTCGCGTGCCGTAGACCAGCGCCGGCACCACGATCACCGACCAATAGGGCACCATGATCAGATAGGCGGTCCAGTCCAGCTTCGGCTTCCTCGTCAAGGTGCCGGTCTTCGCCATGACGAGCGTCTCGGAGAATCGATAGAGCAAGACCAGGGCAATATAGAAGATCAGGACCGCGTCCAAGTGAGTTTCCTTTCGACAGCGAGAAGCGCTGACTGGAGCTGAGGCCTCCTCACTCCCGAATTTCCAAAGCCTATGCTGCCTCCCCACGTCGCCGGCGGTCGCGTCGCGACCGCAGCCGGGCGAAACCTAAAAGAAAGGCCAAGCCTGCCAGCACCAGCGCCGGACGCGAACCGGTCCAGAGGACGCCCCGGAGAAAATGCCGGAGAAAATCCACCTGCTGCGCGCCCCGCTCTGGGATATGCACTGGGCCATCCCAGGCGAAGCCCTTGAGCCGCCGCAGATACCCACGCTCTACACAACCCTCCAGGCTGAAGATAAAGATCTCGTCCTGCCATCGGCGTGCAAGCCGCAGATCCCGGACGAACTCCGACCAGCGTAGGGGCGGCGGGCCCTCGATGTCGACGCCCCCGCCGGTGCTACCTACGCCAATCCCATCAGCATCACCGGCGTAACTCCAAAAGAGGCCCGGCCCGCCGCTGCGCATGAAGCTCGTATAGAGCATCAGTGTCTCCCTGTCCACGAGCACGTCCACCACGCCAAACAGCTGTTGCAGCACATGGGAGTCGGCACGCCGCTCGTCAACGATCAAAGGCACCTGGTAGCTCTCCACGCGGTAACCGTCGATGTGCATCTGCGTGACCAGAGTAGTGTAGATGGCCTGCGCGCGGGCAACGCGTGCCCGGTCGAAACTGCGGCGAAGCAGTGTGGGCAGAACGCGCCCGAGCTCGCCCTTTGCCAGAGCCTGCATCTCACGCAGATCTGGCTCGATGTCGATCCCGATAGCGTCCCAATCCAGATTGTGCTCTGCTGTCCAAGCCCTGAACTCCGCATATCTGCGCACGGCATAGGGCCCATTGTCCGCGTTGAACCAGTATCCCTGTGAGGTCGGCAGCAACAACCACGCAACAACGGGCACCCCGGCAGCGTTCAGCGACCGGACTACTGCGGCCCGCTCCAGACTCAGATCCAGGATGCCTAGACTCACTTTGGCGCCCAGGGCCACCAAGGTATCCGTAACGGTCCGGTCAGCGAACAAGGCAGTTAGGGCGTCCGCAGGCAACTCGCACGCAAACGTCAGTTTCGGTGGTGTCATACGCATCCTCCTTAGCATCTTACCAGACAACCGCTTGGCAGAAAGCCTTCAGCATGGCGCGGGGGACAGCCGAAGGCCCTCATGTCTATTACGCACTGAGGTGGGTCGCGGTTGCGCGGTGGTTGGTGCGGAGGCCTATGCGTAGCGTCATCAGCCAACTCCCGCGATGGCCGTTGTGAATGCCACCACGCTGGCTATAATCAGAACGTTGGGGTAGAACGCCGGGGCGTCCGTATCGTCCAGTCCGTCAGGTACAGATAGGGAGGAGCATATGCCGGAGCCGGTCGAGGGATTCGAGGTGAACGAGATGGCGACGCTGAGGATCGCGTCCAGGCGGGAGCTCTTCACCGACGGGACGGTGGTTGGCGCGCTTACGGGCACCGCACGCCTGCACCTACACCGACCCATGTCGCGCGAGGTCGTGCTAATCCATGACGCACCCTGGGAGGGCAACACCTGTGGCTACGCCACCATGTTCTGCGACGAGAGCGCCGGTGGCATTTGCCGGATGTACTACCGCGGGTCAGGTACCGTAGCGCCGATCACCGAAGACGAGCCCAGCCCTGCATCGGCTCATCGCGCGGTAACCTGCTATGCACAGAGCGCTGATGGCATTCACTGGACGAAACCCGACCTGGATCTGGTTGCCTTTGAGGGATCGACGGAGAACAACATCGTGTGGGATGGTATCGGGAGCCACAACTTCGCGCCCTTTCTCGACACCCGCCCCGACTGTCCCTATCAGTCACGCTACAAGGC
>JAFGNI010000061.1 GCA_016927095.1 Anaerolineae bacterium
ATGACCTCCTCGTCTGCTGCGTGCGGTCCGATCTCGCGCAGTGCTAGCTCTGCCGCCCGGATGCCGATGGTCAGCCCGGGACAGCTGTGCCCGTGGAATCGTCTGGCGCCTTCGATGTCGAGGTGCATAAGTGACCTTTCTATAGTTGTGGGTGAGTGATCACTGCGCCCGAGGGCCCGCTGCCAACAAAAAGAGCCGCAAAGGCGCGGTGCCCGGCATCGTGCCGGGTCTGGCCTTCATGGCCCCTTCGTCGTTCTGGGTGATGAGACAAGCTGTCAGTCTGGCTGAGCGCCGCACGGCACCCCTGCCGGGTCGGCAAATCAAACCGCCACGCTCAGCCTCGGGCTAATAGGTGGCGACTCGCAGAACCCGCGTCAGCGCCGGCTTCATGCCAGCGCATCAACGCGCGCCACTATACCATAGCCCCCGAGCCACGTCAACGTCGGGCCCCATACGCGGGCAACACAAGGCCGCCGCAGACGCCCCACCGGGGCGTCTCTACCACAGCTGTGGTGGCCCTCCCCCACCGGCCCGACGGTACGCCGCCTGCTGTTGTAGAGACGCTCCGGTGGAGCGTCTTGCCCGAGGCCCGGCCCCGCATGCCTACCGCGCGCCACCCCAATGCCAGTGGACCGCATGACCACCGCGCTTCGACAAACGCCCGCTGCCGTTTGGACCGCGGGCATCCTGCCCGCAAGCGCACGCCATCGCCCACGACACGGCCCCGGTGTGCGCCCACCTGCGCGTCTCCCCCGGTGGCCCGCCGCCCCGGGCCTGCCCCTACGGCTGCGCCGCCTGCAGGCCGTCCGCGACCGCCTGCACAGCCTCCGCAATGTGCTGCGCGAGCGGCTTCGGCACCACGCCGACGATCTCGAAGTGGGTCTGCGCGAGAGGAATCAGCAACTTGCGTCCCGGCGCGGTAGCGACCGCCTCCGCCATCGCCGGCGTGATCTCGCCCATCATCGCGTTGGGCACGACGACGCCGATGGGGGCGAGGATCACGCCGGCCTTGGCCGCGGAGATGCAAATAGCGTTCTCGCCGCTGGCACCACGGTTGGCGCCCGCCTGCATCATCTTCTGGGTGGCAATCGCGTTCGTGCCCAGCGCCCAGATCTCGATGTCGGACGGCAGCGCCTCACGCAACTGCGAGACGATCTGGGCGCCAATGCCGCCGCCCATCCCATCGATCACGGCAACGATCAACGGCGCCCCCGCCTATCCACTACCACCGCACCGGCTTCTTGCGTTGGGCTTCCTGCAGCCTGACGGCCTTGGCGGCCCCCCGGAAACGGGTCGGATCGGGGATTTGGCGGCGGACCGACTTCTCAAGGTCGACGCCGATCATCTTTCGAATCTTGATGATATCGATGCTGTGGATGGGCTCCGGGCGCAGCGCGACGCCTAGGGTGTAGTTGGCGGCCCCGGCAGCCCACGCCCACTCGCGGCGGAGTTCGTCCGCCCGCAGGTCGTACGCCCGCTTGTCCCACGCCTTGGCCGATTTCTCGGCATCCTCGGCGATGGTGCGCAGCGCCATACCTGCCACCGATAGGAGGTCGCGGGTCAGCTCGGGATCGTTGGGCAGCTGCTCGGGGATGTGCACGAGCAGGATCTCTGCGACAACGCGCAGTTGTTGGTTGCGTTCTTTGATCGTCATAGATAGTGGATACTACTTAGCATGGCCGGGCGTCAAGACGAGAACCGCGAGCGGATCGCCTCCTTGGCCTGGCTCCCCAGTTGCCCCAGCTTCTGTTCGATCTGTTGCGCCAGGCCTACGGTCTCGCGCTCCACATAGTAGGCAACCCCGATGGAGCCCGGCCCGGCGTGGACGCCCAGCTCCACGGGCACGCGCATCAGGTAGCTCTCCACGCAGTTGATCCGTGCGCGGATCGCGTCCAGAAGCTGCTGCCCCTCCGCTTCATCCTCGGCGAAGTGCACGGTGATGTGCGCGGGGTCGTCTCGCACCTCCGCCACCGTTTGTTCCAGCAGCGTCTCGAGCCCCTTGCTGCGGCGCCGGGCCTGTCCCATCAGGCTCACCCGGTTGGCCCTGACACGGATGAGCGGCTGGATGTGGAGCAGGCTGCCCACTTTGCTCGCAGCACTGGAAAGGCGTCCCCCCTTGAGGGCATAGGTGATGCTTTCCAGCAGGGCGATCAGGCCCACGTTGGGGATCACGGACTCGGCCTTGGCGACCACCTGCGCCAGAGAGCTGCCCGCAGCCGCCTCGCGCGCAGCCTCCAGCACGACAAAGCCCTCGGCCATCGCCGTCGTCTCGGTGTCCAGCACGGCAACGGGCACAGGGCTCTGCTCGCTGGCCAGCTGGGCGGCGTCATAGGTCCCACTCTGCTTACCGGCTACGTGGATCGAGACGATGCCCTTAGCCCACGTCGCCAGGCGCTCGTAGATCTCGACGAACTTCGCAATCCCGGGTACCCCGGTGTGGACCTCCATCTCCGGTCGTTCTCGCAGCATTCTGAAGAAGGCCGGGGGGGCCATGGTCTCTCCCGAGAGATAGGCCTCTTCCCCCATATGGACCCAATAGGGCACCACCGAAATCCGGTACTGCTGCAGCAACGCTGCGGACATACCGGCGGCAGAATCCGTAACAACAGCAACTGGCGCGGTTGGTGGCATCGTCTCCTCCCTGCGACCCTCAAGCTTTCCCCTAAGGGTTGGTGTTTCAAATGAACTTTGGTAGGATAATGGCTGTCGTGAGGAGTCGCACGCGCTCCACGGAGACATCTTCCGCCAAGCCAAGTCTAGTCGCTTGCTTTGCGGATGCAAATCATAGTTGGAGGATGATGGGATGGCACGCGTGGCTGTCTTTGCAGGCCTGATTCTGGATGAAGACGATCGCCCGGTAGAGATCACCCAGCTGGGGGCTGAGGCCTTCTACGTGGTGGACGATGATGGGTTCAAGCGCCACATACCCTCGGAAGCCGTGGATCGGCAGGTGCTGGCGACCCTGCAGGAGAGCGTCCTGGCCAACCGAGAGGCTGTGGTGGAGGGGATGTTGGCGTACCTAGGTAAGGAGGATCTCTTTACCAAGGCAGCCATCGAAGCCTCCCTGGGACAGATGGATGAACAAATGCAGCAGCTCCTGAATACCGGGCTGCCCCAGGAGGCGCGCCAGTGGCTGGGCATGATGGGTTTCCGGGTTGTCATTGACGTCCACGGCGACGTCGTCGAACTCGAGATGCCCGGAGAGATCGACCCGGACGCGTAGGTAGGCACTATGGACTGGAGTACCTGGATTTCGACCTTCGGCCTGATCTTCCTGGCCGAGCTGGGTGACAAAACACAACTGGCCGTAGTCTCGCAGACCTGCAAGTTCCGCCGCCCGTGGCCGGTCTTTCTGGGAGGCAGCTTGGCCCTTACAGCCGTCACGGCGATGGGTGTGGCCGGCGGTCGCGCCCTCGGTGTGGTGATCCCACAGTCGATCATGCCATATGTGGCCGCCGCAGCGTTCCTCGTGATGGGGCTGCTCATCTGGCGCGAGGCCGCCAAATCAGACGTGGACGCGGTCTGCGAGCAACTGGGAGCGGCCGAGTGCGACCTGGAGCCTACCTCTTGGGACTGGAGGGCCTTTGGCGCCACCTTCAGCCTCCTCTTCCTGGCCGAACTCGGCGATAAGACCCAGCTAGCGGTCCTGAGCCTGGCCACCGGTGAGACCTCGCCCCTGCTGATCTTCGCCGGGGGTAGCCTCGCGCTCGTCGTTGTCACGGCCATCGGCGTTCTCGGCGGCCAGAAGCTCTGCGAATGGATCCCCGAGCATCTGCTCCTTCGTATCTCCGCCGGTGCCTTCGTCGCGATGGGGGTGCTGATGGGAGTGGGCGTGCTGTAGATCCACTACATAGGGAGCAGTAGGGATCGCTCTATAAAGCCGGACCGGTGATGCCAATCACCGGTCCGGCTTTGTGCGTGTGGACATTCCGTCGTGCGTCTGAGTCGCTGGCTATTGACAGAAAAATATATTTTAAATATAATAATCTGTATTAAGCATAGGTCTGGTTCGTATCACCCCAGTAACCAACCCATACTGTAGGACGAGGAAAAGGAGTAGATGCGATGTTGACGAGGCGACAGTTTCTCAAGCTTGGTATCGCCGGTGGCGCTAGTCTGCTATTGCCCCGGTTCGGTGCGACGACCTACCGGGCCCGGGTCGCAAAGGCCGCGGCATTGAGTGGGGGGCTGTTGGATCCAGCAACCCAGCCGAAGTTTGCCTACGAGGTGCCGAATGCTCTGGCCCCGGGATTCAAGTATGGTGCTAATAAGAAGAAGGATCGCCAGTATGAAGTCGGCATGTACCCGATACAACAGCCGTTGGGTCTGGTGGGTGCCGCCGGAACGCCGCTGGTGACATCTCTCTGGGGCTATGGAGAGAAGGCTAACCAGGCGACGTTCCCCGGGAAGACTTTCGAAGTGCGCAAGGGAGAGCCGTTGCAGGTGCAGTGGTCGAACAATCTGGTCGACGCCATGGGCAATCCGGTGCCGCATCTGCTGCCGGTGGACACCAGCCTCCACTGGGCCTATTCGCTTCACAACTACATGGACTACACCATCGCCGAAAATGGTGTCCCGGTCGTGCCGCATCTCCACGGTGGGCACACCGAGTCCGATAGTGACGGCAATCCGGAGTATTTCTGGTCGCCGACGATTGGCGGGCAGCGGGTGGAAGGCCCCCGATTCGTGAAGGACCTCTATACCTACGACAATGACCAGGAGGCCGGTACCCTCTGGTACCATGACCATGCCCTGGGCATCACGCGCCTTAACGTTTATGCGGGATTGGCAGGATTCTACATCGTTCGTGACGATGCCGATACCGGGAAACCGAACAACCCGCTTGGTCTCCCGGCCTATCCTTACGAGGCTGCGCTGGTGATTCAGGATCGCATGTTCGACACCAATGGGCAGCTCTTCTTCCCCGCTTTCCCCGGTGATCCCTTCTGGGCAGACTTCATCACAGGAGAGGGGCTTGCGGATGATGATGTACCACACCCCAGCGCTCTAGCCGAGTTCTTCGGCGATCACATCCTCGTGAATGGCGTCATCTGGCCCAAGATGTCCGTCGAGCCCCGCCACTACCGGTTGCGCTATCTCAACGGCTCGGACTCCCGCTTCTACGTCCTCCGGCTCAGGCTAGCCGGCCCTGACGGCGCTACGCCGACAGGCGATCCGCTGCCCTTCTATCAGATCGGCACCGATGACGGCTTCCTGAACCAGCCGGTGCCGCTCAGCCATCTGATTCTCGGGCCAGGCGAGCGGGCTGACCTGGTCGTCGATTTCACGGCTTTGCCGGCAGGCACGCGTGTGATCATGGAGAACATCGGCCCCGATGCGCCCTTCGGTGGGGACTTTGGCGCGGCGCTCGCGCCTGAAGATCTCTTCCTGGGTCGCGAGCAGTCCACCGCGCTGATCATGGCCTTCGACGTCGCCCTGCCCCTGGACCTGACCACACCGGACACCTTCAACTCGGCGGTCATCCTACGCACGGACGGTGGCTATGCGGTCGGTGGGCCTGTTGCACGGACGCGCAAACTGGCGCTATTCGAGGGACTTGATGAGTATGGGCGGCTGCAACCGCTCCTGGGCGTAGCGGAGCTGACGACGGATGTTGCAGGGTCAGATGTCAACCGCTCCTTGGGGTGGTTTGAGCCGATCACCGAGAACCCCGGGCTGGGCGATGTGGAGATCTGGGAGATCTACAACGCGACAATGGACGCGCACCCGATCCATATCCATCTGGTCAGCTTCGAGGTGCTGAGCCGCGAGAGCTTCACCGCAGACGCGACCGAGGTGCCTCAGCCGCAGCACGACGGCACCTATGGTACCGGCGGGCAGTTGACCAACATCGTGTTGGGCGGTGATTCCCGACCCCCTGAAGCCAATGAGCTAGGGCCCAAGGACACGGTCCACGTCTTCCCCGATGAGGTGACGCGGGTCAAGGCGATCTTCGACCGCCCCGGGCGCTACGTCTGGCACTGCCATATCCTCTCCCATGAGGACCACGAGATGATGCGGCCGCTTCACGTCGGTCCAACAGCCTAGGGCTTCGCACCCCTATAGTCCCAGTCAGACAGCCTTTGGGCCCACAAGCCCGAAGGCTGTTTTTGATTCTAGCGGATATGCCCACGGGCGTTTGCGATCTTTGTCCAATCGATGCATCATGCGCGCAGTAGCCCTACTTCTCGAAAGGAATCCGCTATGAGAATCACCCGCATCTGCATCTACCGTCCGCAGCGGCTCAACCAGACCTTCAACCAGAGCGACATGGTCGTCACGGTCGAGACCGACACGGGTCTCACCGGTATCGGCGAAGGAGGCACCCCCGACACGTTGACCCAGTGTGGCGCTATGCTCATCGGTGAGGACGCCGGCCGCATCGAGCACCTCTGGCAGATGATGTACCGCGGCTGGTTCTACCCTGCCGGGCGCGAGAAGCTCCACGCCCTCGGGGCGCTGGATCTGGCCCTCTGGGACCTCAAGGGCAAACGGTTCAATACGCCGGTCTACGAGCTCCTCGGCGGTCTGACCCGCGACCACGTCGAGTGCTACGCCACCGGCTTCCCGCGCCAGGGCTCGCTCGCCGAGACCGCGGCTGCCTGCATCGACGCCGGCTTCCGCGCTTTCCGCACCTCGGTCGGCGACACGCCCGACGGCCTCTTCGATGCCCGGCGCCAGATCGACGCGGCGGTGGCCAAATGCCGCACCCTCCACGAGGCGCTCCGCGACCGCGGCGATTGGGCGATCGATATCCACACCCGGCTCGATCTCGCCGACACGGTGCGCTTCTGCGACCTGATCGCGCCCTACACCCCGCTCTTCGTCGAGGACCCTTTGCGCTCCGAGAACCCCGGCGTGCTGGCCGCGTTGCGGCCCCAGGTCAAGGTCCCTATCGCCGTGGGCGAGCAGTTCGGCGACCGCTGGGACATCAACGAGCTGATCGAAAACCACCTCATCGACTACACGCGCGTGACCTTGCCCAACGTCGGCGGCATCACCGAGTTCCTGAAGATCGCGGCCCTCTGCGAGACCCACTACGTCGGGATGATCCCCCACTTCACGGGCCCTATCTCGGTGGCGGCGCTGGTCCACGTCCTTGGGACGCTGCCTGTGCCGGTGCTGATGGAGCTGGCCGGCGGCAGGCTCCGGCAGCCACCCCACCTGACCGAGGGCGCGACCTTCCGCGACGGCAAGCTCTGGCCCGTGGACCGCCCCGGCCTGGGCGTCACCTTCGATCCGGCGGGTGCCGAGCTGGTCGCGGAGATCACAGAGCGCCACGCGCCGATCCCGATGTACCGGCGGCCCGACGGCTCCATCACCAACTGGTAGCAAAGCTGAGAGACGGGGACACCCCGAGACGCATCGCCTCGGGGTGTCGTCTTCTAGGAAGTGATTGACAAAAGCTATTGACTGGGGCATCATTGAGGTGCCTGCACGGAAGGGGGACGGTGCGCAGTGATGTAGCCGTGTCAGGCTCAACATAGACGCACTTACGCGAAGGAGAGGGACGATGCAGATTGTGACGGATAGCGGCACCGATACCGGCCTATCCCCCGAGGAGGCCGCGGCACTCAACGTGACGACGGTGCCCTTGGTCGTGACTTTGGCAGGTGCCTCCTACCGGGAGGACATCGACATTACTCCGGAGGACTTCTATTCAAAGCTGGCGGCGTCGGACCAGATGCCCACGACCTCCCAGCCTTCTGCCGGCAACTTCGCCGAGGTCTACCGGCGATTGGCCGAGACTGACCCGGAGATCCTGTCCATCCATATGTCTTCCGGCCTGAGTGGCACTTACAACTCAGCCCTAGCCGGCGCGGCGCTGGTGCCCGAGGCGCATGTCACCCACGTGGACACCAAGACGCTCTCGGCGGCTGCCGGCTGGCAGGTGGTCGCGGCTGCCCGCGCCGCCAAAGCCGGCTGGCCCCTCGACAAGATCCTCGCCCTTGTGGCGCGGATCAGCGCGGCGAGCGAGAGTATGTACACCCTGAGCGAGCTCAAGTACCTCATCCACGGGGGACGCATCAGCCATATGAAGGGGCTCATCGCCTCGCTGCTCAATATCAAGCCGCTCATTGGCGTCGAGAAGGTGAACGGTACCTACGTGCAGTTGGGCCAGTCGCGCTCCTTCGGACGGGCGGTGGCCAAACTGGGCGAGCTGATGACCCGCCATCATCCTCTGGGCAGCAAGCTCCGTGTGCAAGTGCTCCATGCCTACAACCCCGAGGGCGCCACGGCACTGCGAGAGATCGTCGACGACCTCTTCGAATGCTCTTGGCTTCCCGTAGGGCCCATGTCCCTGGTGCTGGGCGCCCACACCGGATCGAGCATGGTGGGTGTCGCCTTCGCGCCGCTTGCCACGTTTGCGGACATTCCTTGACCTAGGGTGCGCACGCGCCCATCTGGTTCGCGACCAAGGCCGCGCCAGGTACCCCGACAGTGTGCATGCTGCACAAGATCGGCGTACCTGCGCGGCCTTGGCCTTTGTGGGGTGTTCGTCTAGAACACCCCGCCTCCGTAGCTGCTAGGGCTACTGACGTACCACTGCCGGCAGATAGAGATAGACACTCTTGCCGACGAACTCGATCGAATCTCCAGCTATATCAGGCGACTCATTGTGCGCGTCGTCGCGGAACTTGGCGTAGACCGTCGCTACGTCACCGCTCTCTAGACCGCTCGCCAGAATCCAGGGCATGGAGGTCTCGAAGTCCTGCCAGTCCTCCGCACCGCTGAACGTCGGATCGTTGGAGACAAGTACCTCCGTCGCATCCTGGTACGGACCGGGCTCCTCATAGAAGAAGCTCAGCGTCACCTGTCGGGACGCAGTCTGATCGTCTCCGTCGTTGATCAAGACGGCGACGTGGGCCGGCGGGAAGGGATCCGCTTTTGGCGTCGCCGATACGCTGGGGCTGACCGCGCTGCGGTGACCGTCATCATCCACAGCCATCATCCGGTAGAAGTAGGTGGTGTCGTTGGTCAGGCCGGTGTCGGTGTAGACCCCTGACGTGTCCACGTTGTTCTCGACCGGGACGAAACCGGCGTCGGTCTCGGTGGAGCGGAACAAAATCAGGCGGCGGTAGTCAGGATC
>JAFGNI010000468.1 GCA_016927095.1 Anaerolineae bacterium
CACCGCCCCGACCTCCATGACTATCTGATGGACTACGGTCACGAGCAGGAAGGGCGCATTGGCGCGATGAACTCGTGGGTCATCGAGACGCTGCGCAAGGATGACGTCATTGTCATCGATCTTTTCGGCAAAGTCTACGAGGGCACCTATTCCGGCGCCAACCTGTCAACCGCGATTGCCACCCGTACCGGCCGGGGCCAGGTGATCTACGGCGGTATCCGCGATGCGGAGCAGATCATTGATATCCCCAACTGCATGACGTTCTGCAAGGGCATGGACCCCACGCCCATTCGGAATGTCACGCTGGTTGGTATGAACGTGCCGTGTCGCATAGGCGCCGCAACCTGTATGCCCGGTGATGTGGTGCTTGGCACGATGACGGGTGTGCTCTTCATCCCACCGCACCTGGCCGAGGAGGTCGTCGAGCATGCTGAGCGCACGCAGCTCCGCGAATACTTCAGTCACTCGCGCCTGCGCGAGGGTATCTACAACTCGAGCCAGATGGACACAAAGTGGACGGAGGCCATCGAGGCTGACTTCGAGGCGTGGCGCCAGACCCACACGCTCGACGATCTCGATCACATCGACTGGAGCAAGCCGGAAGCCGGCGCCCCGGGCGAGGGTGAGGAGACGATGCTCGGGTAGGACCCGTGACCGAGGAGGTGCTTGATATGGCTCAGTCATTCCACGACAAGGTCCTGCGGGTCGACCTGACTGCAGGGACGGTCAGTGTCGAATCGCCGGGCCCGGTCTACTTCAGACGCTACTTCGGCGGATGGAACATCATCGCCGACGTGTTGCTGAAGGAGGTCCCGGCGGGCACGGACCCGTTGGGGCCGGCGAACAAGCTGATCTTTGCGCCCGGTGTGCTGACGGGGCTGCCCATCTCGGGTGCGTCGCGCTCTGCCGTGGGAGCCAAGTCACCGCTAACCGGCGGATTTGGTGCGGCGGAGGCAGGCGGCAACTTCGGGGCACAGCTCAAGCGCGCTGGATTCGACGCGCTCATTGTGGAGGGTGCTGCCGCGCACCCCGTCTATCTCTGGATCAAAGATGGCGAGGTGGAGATCCGTGACGCGTCGGATCTGTGGGGGATGCCCACGAAGGAGACCGAGGCGGCACTGCGTAAAGCTCTGGGCAGCCAACGCGTCGAGGCGGCGATGATCGGGCCGGGCGGCGAGTCGCTTGTGCGCTATGCCTGCATTATGAACGGCACGAAGGATGCCGCCGGGCGGACCGGTCTCGGCGCCGTGATGGGCTCCAAGAAGCTGAAGGCCGTTGCGGTGTTGGGCACGCGAGGGTTGGAGGCACACGACCAGGAGACCGTGATGGCGCTGGCGCGCGAGATGGCCCAGGGCGTGAACGCCGGGGAGCGTGCCAAGGGGCTGCACACGTGGGGCACAGGTGTGGGCCTCGATGGTGGTCTTGCCAGTGGCAACCTGCCGGTCCGCAACTTTCGCGATGGTGACTTCGAGGGCGTGGATAATCTTAGCGCGGACCACTTCATGCCTACCATCGGAGTGGGCATGGAGGGATGCTATGCCTGCGCGATCCGCTGCAAGAAAATGGTCAAGGCTGACGGGCCGATCGCTCTTGATCCCGACTACGGTGGTCCGGAGTATGAGTCGATCGGGGCCCTGGGATCGACGTGTGGCGTCAACGACATCCTGGCTGTATCGAAGGCAACCGAGCTCTGCAATGCCTATTCGCTCGATACGATCAGCACCGGCGTGACAATTGCCTTCGCAATGGAGTGCTTTGAGCGGGGGCTGATCTCGCTCGAGCAGACCGGCGGCATCGACCTGCGCTTCGGCAATGGCGACGCCGTCATCCAGATGGTTGAGATGATTGCCAGGCGTGAGGGCATCGGCGATCTGCTTGCTGAGGGTTCGCTGCGGGCGTCCCGGGCGATCGGTCACGGAAGCGAAGCCTGGGCGGTGCAGGCCAAGGGGCAGGAGTATCCAATGCATGAGCCACGCCTCAAACGCGGCATGGCGATCGGGTACGCGATCTCGCCCACGGGTGCGGACCACTGCCACTCGCTCCACGACACCGGCTTGGTCCATCCCGACGAGCAGGGCTTCACACAGAACGGCAGGCTTCGCGGGATGGGCGTGCTGGAGCCGGTCCCGTTGGAGAGCCTGGGCCCGGCGAAGGTTCGCGCCTCACTTCATCATTCGATGCGCCAGGCGGCGCTCAACTGCCTCTGTCTCTGTCTGTTCGTGCCGTGGAGCTCTGACGATGAGGTGCGGCTAGTGAGGGCGGCGACCGGCTGGGATGTCACGGACTACGAAATACAGCGGGTGGGGGAGCGCGCCTGGACGTTGGCCCGCGCCTTCAACGCCCGCGAAGGCTTTGGTCCCGCAGATGATCACCTCTCAGCGCGCAGCCACGAGCCTACAACGAGTGGCGCGCTCTCCGAGACCGCGATCGACGCTGCTGAGCTGCACGACGCGATGACTATGGCGTACGGGATGCTCGGCTGGGACCGCGAGACCGGTGTGCCTACGCTCGAGAAGCTGCACGACCTCGATGTGGGGTGGGCGGCGACGACTTTGGCCTGAGAGCGCGAATCCACGGTTGGGTAGACCGTTCGAGCCGGATCCATGATCCGGCTCGAACGGCATGATGCGGACTCAGGAAACCGCCGCGTCGAGCAAGGGGAGGGCACGGTCAACGACGGTGGCCATAGCAACTCCCCGTTCGAGGCTTCTCAGCTCGGCGCCCGCGACCGGTGCTCCGAAATGGACCCGGCAGCGCAGGCCGAGGCGGTCTCCGGTCCGGATCTGATGCATCACCTGCAGCACCTCGGCCAGCAACTGGCGCTCCCAGCTCCGGGCGGCAGGGATGTAGCGGGTCAACAGGTGGCGCGAGAACCTGGGATGCAGCACGCCGCTGACGATGGCGGGCTGAATCCGGCAATCCGGCACGCGTTTTAGCGGCAGCAGGATACTCGAAGACCAGCGTCCAAAGGTCGCCTCAGCGAGCGCGTCACGGGCGGCCGCTGTCCTGTCGCCCGATTGCTCCGGCGACAGGGTCATGCTTGGGTCCGGCGTAAGGTTCGTGCTCGGGAAGATGACCACGGCGCCGCCTCCTTGCAGATGGCGGGTCATCTCGCGCACCGCCTGTACGTGGCTGCTCATCTCCCCCGAGACATAGATGAAGTGGCCTGCCGTGTGGGGAAAGGCGCGCGTGATGGGCACGTCCGAGATGACCAGGGCCGTGTCGTCCCTGGGTAAGCTGGCCAAGATCGCTACGGCGTCGGCAGCTCCGGGGTGATTGGCCGCGACGATCAACGGCCCCGTGGAGGGAATAGTCTCCGTGCCCAACGGGCTGCGGCTCTCGATGAAGTGTGACGCGAAGCGATCCGCTGCCTCCCGGATGCCGAGGGCAGCGATATCAGCATCGAAGGCAACAGCAAGCTCGGCGAACCGGCGTGTGAGCCCGTGTACGATCGGGTCGAGCAGGCGCATGTGGACGCCGGTACGAGGCAGCCGGAGTGCATGGGCGATCTCCTGAGCGGCCATGCCGATGATCCGCTGCACGAGGGGTTCCGGTTCGGCTGAAGCCCGGCCTCTGTAATGGGACGGTGTTCGCATAGGTACCTCGCGCGCCAGTATAGGTCCGCTCGGGATGGGCGCCAGTCGTTGTGGGGGCTGCGAGGGTTTAGTGTGTCATCTTATAGAAACAACGACCGCACGGCCCAAAGGCCGTGCGGTCGTGCTCATCACGACAAGCGCCGTGATTGTGGTTGAGGCTAGACTAGAGCGCCTTCACGTTGGCCGCTTTGAGGCCACGATCCGACTTCTCTACTGTGAACTCAACGCGCTGAC
>JAFGNI010000469.1 GCA_016927095.1 Anaerolineae bacterium
CCAAGGGATAGGGGAGACGGGGGCAGGGGAGCGGCATCGCATGCCGGTTGCTCACCAGTCACGATTCACGATTCAGACGCTATGAATCGTGAATCGTGAATTGTGGCCCTCTATCCCTTGTCCCTGTCCTTTCCCCTCACATAGGAGGACACAATGGGCGACCTACGCGTGGGTGTCGTTGGGTTGGGTGTTGGCAAGGAGAATGCACGGTCGCTGCAGAAGAACGCGCGCTGCGATGTGACCGCGATCTGCGATATCCTCGAATGGAAGATGGCGGCCTTTGCGCCGGAGCTGCCCGAGCCGGTGACCTGTTACGCCGACTACCGCGAGATGTGCGCGTCGGATGACATCGACGCGGTCATGGTCGCGACGCCGAACCAGGTCCACGTGCCCGTCGCGCTGGAGGCGGTCAAGAACGGCAAGCACGTGCTGGTCACCAAGCCGCTCTCTGACTCGGAGGCGACCGCGCGTGAGCTGGTGGAGGCCGCAGAGGCCGCCGGCGTCGTGAACATGATGTCTCTGGGCATGCGGTTCAGCGACCCTGTCATCTACCTCCAGAGCCTCATCGACCAGGGCGAGTTCGGCGACATCTACTACGCCCGGGCGCGCAGCGTGCGCCGCGCCGGCATCCCCGACTGGAACGCGGACTTCATCCGGCCCGGCGGCGGCGCCTTCCGTGATATGGGCGTCCACGTCCTCGATGTGGCGTGGTCGCTCCTCGGGCGGCCCAAGCCGGTCAGCGTCAGCGGCGTCGGTGGCGCCAGGTTCGGGCCCTTGGGCAGACACTACTGGCACTTCCGGGAGGCGCCCGAGGTCTACTGGTCGCAGTTCGGCGTCGACGACTGCGCCGGTGGCCTGGTCCGCTTCGACAACGGCACGGGCCTGATCGTCGAGAGCTTCTGGGCCTCCCACATGTATCAGCCGACGGAAACCCAGGTCGAGCTCTTCGGTACGGAGGCAGGTGCGCAATTGCGTCCTCTAACGATCTACAAGACGGTCAACGGCGCGCCCCAGGACATCACAGTGGCGCCGCCGGGCGGGCACACGGGGTTTGATCTGGTCGCGAATCACTTCGTTGACTGCGTCCTCGACGGTATCCGGTGCGAGGCGCCGCTCCGCGACGGCCTGATCGTGCAGGGGATGATGGAGGGCATGCTCCGCAGCGCCGAGCTCGGGCACGAAGTCCGGTGAGACGAGCAGCTATGACCACCACCATCGTCCGGGCGCACCAAGGGATTCCTACTCTCTTCGTGGATGGGGACCCTGTCCCGCCCATCGTCGCCTATGTCGGCCCGGACTATGCCGGCACCTTCCGCGAAGCCGGCGTTGCGCTCTACACCTTCGTGGTGCCCGGCGGATGGTGGGCGGGGCCCGATGCCTACGACTTCGCCTCGCTGGACGCCTACCTCGCCGGCTACGTCGCTCGAATTCCCGAGGGACGCTTCATGCCCCGAATCTACCTAGGGACCGAGGGCGCGGGGTGGTGGGGTGCGCTACATCCCGGCGAGATGAACGTGCTGCGTGACATCGCGACCGGTGAGGTGGTCGATCAGCGCGCGCCAAACCCCGAGGCCGTCCACTACCTGGGCCACGAGGTCCGCCTCGACCGGCTCAATCTGCACTCCTTCCATTCCAAGGTCTGGCGCGAGGACGCTGCGGCTGCGGTCAGGACCCTGATCACCCACTGCGAGGCACAGCCCTACGCCGGCCGGATCTGGGCCTGGCATCTGGCCGATGGCCTCTTCAACGAGTGGTTCCACTGGAACGAATACAACTTCGGCGCCCTGGCGGACTACTCCCCCGCGGCGGAGGCCGACTTCCGGCGCTGGCTGCGGCGGACGTATGACGGTGACGCCTCGCGGCTCTCAGATGCCTGGGGCCGTGAGCTCACCTTCGAGCAGGCGGCGATCCCCGAGCCGAAGGCTCGGGATTGCCCGTCGCACGGCGAGTTCTACGACCCCGTGGCGGATCGACCGGTCGCCGACTACATGCAGTGCATGAGCGATGCGACCGTCGACAGCATCCTGGCGGTTTGCGCCAGCGCGAAGCGTGCGCTGCCCCAGCCCAAAGCCGTCTGCGTTTTCTACGGCTACCAGTTCAGCGACATGCCCCGGGCGCAGCTCAACGCCCACTACGCCCTGGCGCGCCTGCTGGCGTCGCCCGAGGTCGACATGATCGCCAGCCCTCACGCCTACAGCAACCGCGGTGAGGGCGGCACGCATCACCCGCAGGCCATCGGCGACGCGATCCGCCGCGCGGGCAAGCTGCACCTCGACGAGATCGACTGCAAGACCGTCTGGACCCCAGAAAGCGTCACCTGGAAGCGCCACATCAGCCAGCCCACCACCGTGGCGGGCACCATCGAGATGATGAAGAAGGATGCGGCCTACCAGCTTGCCTCCGCCACGGGGCAGTGGTGGATGGACCTGACCAACCAGGGTTGGTTCGACGCGCCTGAGGCCGCCACGGCCATCCGCAAGCTGCGCGATATCGAGGTCCGTCTGCAGGACAGAAGACGCGATCACTTTGGTGAGATCGCGCTCGTCGTGAGCCAGCGGTCGATGATGTTTCAGGCGCCGCGGGAGGGCCTCCACAACGCCACGCAGCTCATCTTCCGCAACTGGCACCTCTCCCGGGTTGGGGCGCCCTTCGAGACGCTGCTGCTGTCCGACCTGGCGCGGTCCGACCTACCTCGCTACAAGCTCTACGTCATGGCCAACGCCTTCTACCTCTCCCAGGCCGAGCGCGAGCTGGTCGACCGCGTCCTCAAGCGCGACGGCGCCACCGTGCTTTGGGTCTACGCGCCCGGCTTCCTGGACGACCGTTCGGCTTCCGTCGGCAATATGGCGGCACTCACCGGGATGTGGTTCGGTCGGATCGATACCGCCGGCGAGCTCGATGTCCGTATCAACGGCGTCGACCATCCGATCACGGCGGGGCTGGCGCCGGGGACGCTGTATGGGACGGGGGTCCACCGCGGTCAATACCTGCAGCCGCCGAAGATCGAGTACCTGCCCGATACCGCCGTCGCACCGCGCTTCTACATCGACGACCCCGACGCGCGCGTCTTAGGCGTTGTGCCGGGACTGGAGAGACCCGGCATGGTGGTGAAGGAGCTGGATGGTTGGCGCTCTGTCTACAGCAGCGCGCCGGTCCTCTCCTGGCCCGTACTCCAGGGTCTCGCCCGCTATGCCGGCGTCCACCTTTACGACGACCTCGGCGACATGGTCTGGGCCAACAACGCCTTCTTGGCGATCTACGCCCAGAGCGATGGCCCGCGCACCCTCCGCTTC
>JAFGNI010000470.1 GCA_016927095.1 Anaerolineae bacterium
GGGGCGAAGATCGGCGTTTTGGGTCTGAACGGATCCGGCAAGTCGACATTGCTGCGGATCATGGCGGGTGTGGACCAGGACTACATTGGCGAGATCGCGATGTCCAAGGGGTATACGGTCGGACTCCTGGAGCAGGAACCGCAGCTGGACAACGACAAGACTGTACGGGAAGTGGTGCAGGAGGCTGTCCAGCCGATCGTGGATCTGCTGGCGCGCTACGATGCGGTCAACGAAGCCTTCGGTGATCCGGATGCGGACTTTGACGCGCTCATTGCCGAGCAAGCCGCGCTGCAGGAGGAGATCGAGCGGCGCGATGCCTGGGAGCTGGACAATCACCTGGAAGTGGCGATGGCAGCGCTGGGCTGCCCACCGCCGGATACGCCGGTGCGTGTGATCTCGGGTGGCGAGCGGCGCCGCGTGGCGCTCACGCGCCTGCTGCTCACCGAGCCGGATATCCTGCTGCTGGACGAGCCAACCAACCACCTTGATGCCGAGTCAACGGCCTGGTTGGAGCGCCACTTGCGCGACTACAAGGGCACCGTGATCGCGGTCACCCACGACCGCTATTTTCTGGACAACGTCGCGGAGTGGATTCTGGAGTTGGACCGGGGTTTCGGCATCCCCTGGAAGGGGAACTACTCCTCGTGGCTGGAGCAGAAGCAGGCGCGCCTTCAGCAGGAGGAGAAGACCGAATCCAAGCGCCAGAGGACGCTGGCGCGCGAGCTGGAGTGGATTCATATGGCGCCGAGGGCGCGGCAGGCAAAGGGGCAGGCGCGTGTGGCGGCCTATGAGCGGCTGCTGAGCCAGGAATATGAACAGGCGCGGGAGGATCTGGAGATCTATATCCCGCCGGGGCCCCGGCTGGGCGATGTCGTGATCGAGCTAAACCACGTGAGCAAGGGTTACGACGATCGCCTTCTCATCGATGACTTGGACGTCAGTCTACAACCGGGGAGCATCGTGGGCGTAGTAGGCCCCAATGGCGCCGGAAAGACGACGATGCTCAGGATGATCGCCGGGCAGGAACAGCCCGATCAGGGGAGTGTTCGCATCGGCGAGACCGTCGTGCTGGCCTATGCCGATCAGTTCAGGGCACTGGACGGCAACAAGAGCGTGTGGGAGGAGATCTCGGGCGGCGCCGACACGCTGACGCTGGGCCCGCGTCAGGCGAACTCGCGAGCCTATGTGGCCTCGTTCAACTTCAGTGGCGCCGACCAACAGAAGCTGGTTGGGGCACTCTCCGGCGGGGAGCGCAATCGCGTCCACCTGGCCAAGACGCTGAAGGCGGGTGGAAACGTGATCATGTTGGACGAGCCCACCAACGACCTCGATGTCAACACGTTGCGGGCGCTGGAGGACGCGCTGACGAATTTCGCCGGCTGCGCCATCGTGGTAAGCCACGATCGCTGGTTCCTCGACCGCATCGCGACGCATATCATGGCCTTCGAGGACGAAGGGCGGGTGACGTTATCGATCGGGAACTGGTCTGACTATGAGGCCGAGCGCCGGCGTCTGGGCAAGGTTGCTCCGACGAGCGGCAAGCATCGCGCACTCCGGCGTAACTAACGCTGCACGCGAACCTTGCGAGGGTGCCGAAACTCTCGCAAGGTTAGGCGGTATAGTGGTCACGGTCAATCTCAGGAGTCAAAGCGTATGAGTGAATGGACCTCGTATCTGCGCGGCGATCCGATGAGCTGGCTGCTGGGATCGGACAACCCATCGGTGCGGTATCTCGCACTGACCGAGATCCTCGGAGTACCCACTCGCGATCCCGAGGCCGCGGAAGCCAGGGCGGCCATTATGGCGACGGGGGTTGTACCACAGATCCTGGCCACGCAGGGCGAGGGCGGCTTCTGGGATGAGTCCGGTCGCTTCTATGATGCCAAGTACAGGGGAACGGTCTGGCAGCTCATCGTCCTTTCCGAGCACCTGGCGGATGGGGAGGACGGGCGCATCCGGGGTGCCTGTGAGTTCCTGCTGGAGCATTCGCAGGACCTTGAGAGCGGCGGCTTCTCGATGCACTTCAGCGCGAAGCAGGATGGGGGAAGGCACAGCGAGGTGATCCCCTGCCTGACAGGCAACATGGTCTGGAGCCTGGTCCGGCTGGGATATGGCGCGGACCCCCGCGTTCAGCGTGGGATCGGCTGGATCACGACGTACCAGAGGTTCGATGATGCGATCCTCGAGCCTCCTCAGGGCTGGCCGTATGACAGGTTTGAGGTTTGCTGGGGCAAGCACACATGCCACATGGGTGCGGTTAAGGCGCTGAAGGCGCTTGCGGAGATACCGCCCGGCGAGAGATCGGCAGACGTCCAACGCACGATCACTGCGGGGACTGAGTACATCCTCAAACACCACATCCACAAGCGCAGCCACGACCTGACCAGAGTCGCCAAGCCGGGATGGCTGCGGTTCGGATTTCCCCTGATGTACCAGACGGATGCTCTGGAGATCCTGGGGATTCTGACGCGACTCGGCTGCCACGACGAGCGGATGCAGGAAGCGGTGGACCAGGTGGTCGCAAAGCAGGATGCCACGGGCAGATGGCAGCTCGAGAACACCTTCAACGGAAAGATGCA
>JAFGNI010000471.1 GCA_016927095.1 Anaerolineae bacterium
GGTGAACATCTGGAACGCGTACCAGTGTATGGTGACTTTCAATATGTCGCGCTCCGCCTCCTTCTTCGAGTCGGGCATCGGTCGCGGGCTGGGGTTTCGCGACTCGAATCAGGACCTCCTTGGATTCGTACATCAGGTGCCGGAGCGAGCACGCGAGCGCATCCTGGATCTGGCTGCGACGCAGCTGCCTGACGGGGGCGCATACCACCAATATCAGCCGTTGACCAAGAAGGGCAATGATGCGGTGGGAGATGGTTTCAACGACGACCCACAGTGGCTGATCACGGGCGTAGCGGCATACATCAAGGAGACAGGGGACTGGAGCATTCTTGATGAACCGGTCACCTATGACAGTACACCCGGCACCGAGCAGCCGCTCTACGAGCATCTCCAGCGCAGTTTCCGTTACACGCTCAATCACCTTGGGCCACACGGGTTGCCGCTCATCGGTAGAGCCGACTGGAATGACTGTCTGAACCTCAACGTCTTCTCCGATGAGCCGGGGCAATCTTTCCAAGTCGCGCCCCTGAAGATGGATGGCACTGTGGCGGAGTCGGTGTTCATTGCCGGGCTGTTCTGTCTTGCGGCTAAGGAGCTCGCGGACATCGCCGAGGGGCGAGAACCGGCCGCGGAGGCCGGGCGTGAGGACGCGGAGACCTATCGAGCGGCAGCCGCGGCGATGGAGGCCACGATCTGGGAACATGGTTGGGATGGAGCGTGGTTCAAGCGCGCCTATGATGCCTTTGGTCAGCCCATTGGGTCCGCGTCGTGTGATGAGGGCCAGATCTTCATCGAGCCTCAGGGCATCTGCATCATGGCCGGCCTTGGGCTTGAGGGTGACGGACCTTCTTCCCCGGCCGTCCTTGCCCTGGATGCGGTTAAGGACCGGTTGGGTACGGAGCACGGGATCGTGCTTCAACAGCCTGCTTTCTCCGCCTATCAGGTGAGGTTAGGCGAGATCAGCTCCTATCCGCCCGGTTTCAAGGAGAACGCGAGCGTCTTCTGCCACACGAATCCCTGGATCATGATCGCCGAGACGCTGGTGGGGCGCGGGGATGAGGCGTTTGACTATTACACACGAATAAACCCCTCGGCGCGTGAGTCGATCAGCGAACTGCACCGGTGTGAGCCGTATGTGTACGCGCAGACGATTGCCGGACGCGATACGCCTAAGTTCGGCGAGGCCAAGAACTCCTGGCTGACCGGCACGGCAGCGTGGAACTATGTCGCGATCACTCAGTGGATCCTGGGGATTCGTCCGACCTACGCCGGGTTGGAGGTGGCACCGGTGATTCCGTTGGACTGGAATGGTTTCACGGCGACACGCGTGTTCAGGGGGGTGACCTATCATATCACCGTGGAGCGCAAAGGCGCGGGTCAGGCAATATCGATCCTGGTCGATGGCGTGCCGGTTGTCGGGACGGTGGTGCCGCTGCCGGCGGATGGGGTCAAGGAGGTCGCGGTCAGGGTCACGTTGAGCTAGAGCAGGGACCTGTGATCCGGGGCCAGGGACTGGTTTGGTAGCCGGCGCGTTCCGATCGACTTGAGCCTCAGTTCCCAATCTTCAGTCGCTGACCGGCAGAAGTGGAGAGGAACTATGCACATTGAGAGGGCGGCGAGTGATGTCGCTAAAGGCTGGTGTGTCGGGCCGTGGAATGCTAGCCTGGCGATCTCCGTAGGGTTTGCCAACGAAGGGGTCGATGAGCCGCACTTCCATCAGCGCATGACCGAGATCTATATGGTTGCCCGAGGGGCCGTCGACATCCGGATCGAGGAGCAGACGATTCGGCTGAGCCAAAATGATGTTCTCTTGATTGAGCCTGGTGAGGCCCATACTTTCCTCGCCGCTACGCCGGACTACTTTCATTTCGTCGTGCACACCCCCGCGCTGCAGGGCAAGGAAGCTCAGGAAGACAAGGTGCGTGTTAAGCGCGCTCGATTGGGACTGTGAAGGGCATTGACACGGGAGTAGAGGAGGTTGTTCCAGCCATGATGATTATTGATGCCGATACCCATATCGCTCCGACCGGTGGTGCGTTTGCGCTGGAAGAGCATCTCAAGCGGATGGAACGGGCCGGGGTTGGCAAGACACTAACCTGGCTCAAGCCGGACTATGTTGGTGAGGGCATTGAGGCCCACAATCGCTACGTCTATGACGCGATGCTGCACTATCCGGACAAGATCCTGGGCTTCGGTTGGGCCGATCCTGCCGTTAGTGTGGCGCACGCGAAGCGCATGGTGAAGGTGTGTACCGAGGAGTACGGGTTCTATGGTGTGAAGCTCAACGGGGCACAGAACGATTTCACGATTGATGATCGTGACCTCGCGCTGCCAGTCATCGAAGCCATCGCCGCAACCGGTAAAATGCTGGCCTTTCACATTGGGCCTGATGCTTACGAGCGGACACATCCGCTGCGGGCGCGTAGGGTGGCCCAGCTATATCCTGAGCTCACCATCCTTATGGTCCATATGGGTATGACTGACTGGGACATGAACCGCGCTGTGGTTGAGGTGGCGCAAGAGTGCCCGAACATGGTCCTGATCGGCAGTGCGACGGATGACAAAGCGATCCTCCACGCAATCGGGTCATTGGGTGCAGAGCGCGTCTGCTTTGGTTCCGACGCGCCCTTCCGCCGGCCCCACGTTGTCAGGGCGATGTACGATGCGCTGCTTGAGGATGAGGTAACAGCGGCTGAGGCTGCATTGATCATGGGCGGGAATATCGCGCGCCTATTCAGCCTCTAGGTATCCAGTCCCGGTCGCGTGACTTCTCGTCTCGTATCCACGTCGTACCAAGGCTGTCTATGTCATCACCGATAAGGGCGCTGATCGTTGGGGCCGGACAGCGTGCGCTCATTTACGCTTCCTATGCCCAGTACCATCCCGATGAATTGCAGATCGTCGGAGTGGCCGAACCGGATGGGCACCGGCGTGAATACACGCGCAGCCTCTACGATCTCCCACCCGAGCATTGCTTCCGGACCGCTGAGGAAGCCGCCAGTCTGCCCAGGTTCGCGGATGTTGCCATCAACGGCACGATGGACGCTCAGCACGTTGTCACGTCGCTGCCGCTTCTCGAGGCGGGATACGATCTGCTTCTGGAGAAGCCCTTCGCCGTTACCGAGTCCGAAATGTGGAGCCTGGTGCGGACTGCCCGGCACCACGACCGGCGCGTGGTGATCTGCCACGTGCTCCGCTTTGCCACGTTCTATGCTGCTGTCCGGCGACGCATCCTGGATGGCGAGATCGGCGACGTGCTCAGTATCCAGACGTCCGAGCACGTCACGTACCACCACACGGCGCTATCGTATGTGCGGGGCAAGTGGGCGCGGTCAGAACCGCGGTCAGAACCGCGGTCAGAACCGCAGGCCGAGCATGGCCACGCATCGATGTTGATGTCGAAGTGCAGCCACGATCTGGACCTGATTGCGTGGATGAAGAGTGGTGTCAAGCCGTGCGCGGTCGCCAGCTTCGGCAGCAATTTCCAGTTCCGTCCGGAGCGCGTGCCTGAAGGCGCCGGAACACGATGTCTTGTGGATTGCGCCATCGAGCCGGGGTGCATCTTCTCAGCCCGCAAGCATTACCTCGACCGCGAGGACCGCCGTAACTTCTACGTCTGGGATGGGGTCCAGAAGTCGGGTGAGCTGACTCTGGAGCAGAAGATCGCTTCCCTGAAGACGGATAATCCCTTTGGCCGGTGCGTATGGAAGTGCGACACGCAGGTTGTGGACCATCA
>JAFGNI010000472.1 GCA_016927095.1 Anaerolineae bacterium
GCACAACGAGATCTGTGACACGCTCCAGCCCGGGGCGTGGGGATACAACGCCGCGGACGACGGCAACCACAAAGGGCCGGACGCCGTCATGGCTATGCTGGAGACCGCATGGTCCCAGAACTGCAACCTACTGCTGAACACGGGACCGTTGCCGGATGGGCGCATCCATCCGGAGGACGTGGCGACGCTGCGGGAGGTTGGGCGGCGGCTGCGGGAAGGGTAAGGAGGTGCGGTGTGCGCAGACGGGGCACCGCCCCGTCTCTACAACGACGCTGCCGCACGGCGCTCATCCTTTGTGGAGACGGCCCGGTGGGCCGTCTGGCTGTGCTGCAGTACGTCACGCGCGCAGCAGACTACCATCACAACAGACGAGGCGGTGCCCCATCTACAACAATGTAAGGCGTTCGCGGCTCGCTGCTGGGGATGCAGCTAGTTCAGGAAAGCCAGCGGGTGACGTCGTCGATGGACTTGCGCGGACGCGGGCCGGGTGATTCGTCAGGATAGCCGATAGAGATGGCAGCGATCAGGAGGCGGTCCTTCCCCAACCAGTCGCAGAGCTCCCTGTAGGCGTAGAAGACATCACAGATCCACAGGGTGCCGAGGCCGCGGTCGACAGCAGCCAACGCCAGGTTCTCAATGGCGGCGCCAATCGACTGGATGTCGACGATGTGCCCCAGAAGATCGGGGAAGCTGCGGATTGAATCCTCCTCTAGGAGGACGTCGTCGAAGACGAAGAGGGTCACCGGCGCTTGGGCCATGATCTCCACCGACCACTTACTGCTGCCGGTGTCCATGCCCTGCTCCGCCATACTGGCGATGCCGGCCCGCATCCTAGCCACCATCTCCTGGCGCCGGTCGCCTTGCACCACAACAAAGCGCCAGGGCTGCCGGTTCTTGCCCGAAGGCGCCAACGTCGCCGCCTCCAGGAGCGCGCGGATCTCATCCTCTGGGACAGGTTGGTCTTTGAACTTGCGGATGCTTCGACGGGTCTTGATCGCCTTAAGTGTGTCCATTATACCTCCTCTCCAGCTGCTTGACCGGATACCACCGCTTCACATATGTCGCGGAATCCAGCATCCCCCTCGGTGAGCGCACGAATCTCGTCGAAAGCATCATCGCCGGCAAGGGTCAGCGCGGCAACCGTGTCCATCACGCCGGTCGCCTCATCCGCGCCCTCGGCCAGATAACCCCAACCGCCATCCCATGGGAGGATCTCGACCTTGCTGAACGCCAGGAAGCCGCGGATCAGGTCGCCGCGCACAAACCAGAGACCGTGCATGTCGAAGATGCCGAAGGCGTCGGGATCGACCTCACCCCTGCGACAGAGCTGCCACGCTTTGCCACCGACAATGAAGCGATCGTGCGGCACATCCAGGGGATCGAAGTCCGGCTGCAGCACGTCGCACATCAGGTCATCGAGCTGGGCATCGACCAGAATCCAACGACCTTCTTCGGCGTCCCAAACCTCGCAGACCCAATGGTCCTCATAGTGATCCGGGAGGAAGTAGGTGCCGAAGCCACACCGAGCGCGGGCGGGCACACCCTGATGGCGCAGGATCGCTGCCATCAGCACCGAGAAGTCCCGACAGTTCCCGACGAGTTTGCGGTCGTGGGGACGGGCCACACTGAGCGGTCGGTCATCAAGGGCCAGCATTTTGGCGAGCTTCTGGTCCACGCGGCGCAGCTGGACCTCTGCCTTGCGCGCGTCTGAGAGGTCGACGCCGTAGCGCTCTGCCCAGAAGATGTGGAGCATCAGGCCCTGGATGGTCTTGACCAGGGCAGGGATGTCACCTGGCAAATCGTCGAAGAGCTGACTGTACTCTCCCGGATCGGTCATCGGGCCCGGCGTCGCGTAGTATGTTCGTAGATCCACAGCGTGCATACACTACCTCCCTATCGTCTCGGAATTGGCCTTTATCATACTCCACTCCATGCAACGGGCGCTGACATTGTGACACTGGCGCAGGCCCTCTGAGCACCCACCTGAGTCTGCGGAGGATGAAGGTAGCTGCAGGGCAAGCACCTGTGCGCACGTTCTCGGCGGGTCTGTGACCCGCCAACCAGGACCGGTCGGAGAGCCACTCGCCACAGCGCGAACCGGATCACAGATCCGGTCCGAACACGGGCGGCGAGTTCTGGAGAGAGAGCGGCACGTGCTGTTGCATATGACAGTGAGGCCCCCCTGTGGCGCACGTTTGCCGAAGCGCCCCACGTGGCCTATCATCTCATGAGGAACTGTATCTTGGATGGGATCCGTCTGCTTGACCGAGTGACGAGAAGGGAGCTACGCTATGGGGCTGACCGAGGATCTGCTGGCGCTGTATGATGGGCTGCGTGTCACCGACATCTGTGACGGCTTGGATGCCATTGGCCTGATCGACACCTGTACGATGGATTGGCAGATTCGCCCACTCTGGCGCGATACCGAGGCTCTTACGCACCGCATCTACGGCATCGCCCATACGGTGCGTTTCGTCCCCACCAGCCGCATCGTGCCCCGCCCTATGGAGCTTGAGGACTACAAGACATGGAAGCGGCGTTGGTATCGCGACCTGGCACCAGGCCCCAAGGAGCCGATCGCGGCGGGTGAGATCATCGTCATTGATGCTGCCGAGGTCGCGGACGTCGGCTTCATCGGCTCGAACAACGCACAGGGGTGGATCAACGCCGGCGCGCGGGGCGTTGTCACTAACGGGGGCTGCCGCGATACCGACGAGCTGATCCGGCAGAAGGTACCCGTCTACTCCCGGCGCATCGCCCGCGGCATCCGGCCCGGACGGCTCGAGTGGGACGCGGAGAATATCCCTATTGGATGCGGCGGCGTGCGCGTTTTCCCCGGCGACGTCGTCGTGGCAGATGGCGATGGCGTCATCGTGGTGCCACGCGGTCACGCGGAGGTGGTCGCACGCATCGCCCGCGACATCGCCAATGAGGACAAAGCCAGCCGTCGGGAACGTTTTCGTGAAGCCGGGATGGAAGATGACTTCACCGTAGCACCGTTGCACTAGATCCGGATGAACAACTGCGAAGAGAAGTCAGACAGCCCGGCACGACAGATCGCACTGTGGGCCGACCGTCTGCACGACGTCTCCGCCTTGGGGTTGCACTTCGCCAAGAACATCTACGACCGGGCCCACTACAAGGTGGTCCAGGACGCGGCGATGGCGCTGATGGCCTTGGCGACGGGCACCCCGATCGAGGCCATGGAACCGCTCAGGGCAACTGTCTTCGTACGCCCCACGCCGCTGGCGACGGGCGATGCTGCCGTCATCGATCCCGAGGACGGGCGTATGCTGCTCGTCCGCAGGGCGGACAATGGTCTGTGGGCCATGCCGGGCGGTGCCTTCGAGGTCGGGGAGACGCCTGCGGAGGCCACCGCGCGCGAGGTCCTGGAGGAGACCGGGATTCGGTGTGAAGTGACGACGCTGGCGGGCGTCTTCGACTCCCGGCTCTGTGGGACTGAGAGTCCCTACCACCTCTACCATTTTGTCTTTATCTGCAGGCCTCTCAACCGCACAAGGCCCGAACCATCCAGCACACCGGGCGAAGTCACGAATATCGCCTGGTTCGCCGAGGCGGAGCTCCCCACGGCGCTGTCGCCCGGACACGCAACCCGCATCCAGGAGGCCTGGCGCGTATGGCGTGA
>JAFGNI010000473.1 GCA_016927095.1 Anaerolineae bacterium
ACTCATGATAGCCCCTTTCTACGTAAGTGACTTACAAATAGTATAGTACAGAATCGATGAGGGGTAAAGCCCACCAGCGCTACTACCGACATAACTTGCCTGGTCGAAGGAACCCTAGCGCCTCTCAGAGTTGTCGTTCTCGCGTCACGCTGCTGTCATAGACGGCGGGTATGCTATGATCGAGCTTATCCGGAGGTGATCTATGAGAGCCGTTGTCATCGTCTGTCTGCTGGGAACTCTAGGTCTCAGTGCTTGTCAAGGTGCGCAGGCAACCGAGACCCCAGCGCCGCTTCCGCCCAACAGCACCGCTTTGCCACCGACCGAGGCAGGCGAGGCGGCGCCGGTTGCTCCCACGCACTTCCAGCAACCCGCCGCTCCCCCAGACCTGGCCATCTATCTAGTCGCCGGCGATCTCACACCAGCCGACCTCCTGGCCGAGAGTACCGATGGGGACGCGACTGCACTTCCGGTTGACAAGATTCCTCTACAGTCGGAGCCACTCCTCACACTGGCAGACATCGTCGCCTACGATGCCGCCACGCACGCTTTCACATTGACGACGACGGCAACCGAGCGTCTTGCCGCGCTAAACATCCGTGTCTCGGGCCTTGCCTTCGTCCTGACCGTAGCGGGCGAGCCGGTCTACGCCGGGGCTTTCTGGACGCCGTTATCGTCCCTCTCCTATGACGGCGTCGTCATCATGCTGATGCCCGACGGCACACCCGCCTTCGGCCCCTACCGCATCGAGCTCGGCTACCCCGGCCCCGACTTCTTCCAGGGCGCCGATCCCCGCGGTGACCCCCGCATCCTCGATGCTCTTGTGCAGGCCGGCAAGCTAGCGCCGTAGGGATTACCCTAGCTCTAGACTTATCGTGTGCGATCCGCCTTAGGTCCGTCAGATTTTCGATTCCGAGCCCGAGTTCCTTACCCAGCTCGTTCCTCAGGCTCGTCCCGATGCTCTCCTTCCCGGTGACGTGCCTCGCGCACGGCATATCGGCTGCTCACACCCCGAAGGTGTCTCCCAGCTTTGCTCCGGGGCTACAGCCCAACGCAATACCAACTCCGTCAACCTAACCCATCGTTTTATCGCCCGCGGTGCGCGTCTCGGCTTATTATTATAGAGTATAATGATGATACATATAACGTAAAAAGGTTACCTTGAGGTAGCCAATAGGGGGGAACATGGAGAGCAAAACGTTGTCTGGGGACGAGCTGGAAGAGGTACTTGCGTCTGGTGAAACGGCTCAGCAGAGCCGCGCACAGATTACAGGGATGGTCAGGCCTTCGGAGAACAGCGGCTATATCTCCTTCGCACAAGCAGGCTGTGACACCTGGGTCGATTTCCCTACGAAGATGATTGAGGACGCGGCTCATCTGAGTGATCAACCGTGCAAGGACCGCTCATATCCTGTGATGCGGATTACGCTCAAAGAGCTCAAGAGCTCGGAGGGAAAGGCCCTTGCCAGCCTTCTGTCACAGACAGCATCGGCACTGGGCGGCGATGGAGAGAAACTGGCGCAGATGATCCGCTCAGGAAGTTTGCGAACCGGGCAGTTGCAGGGTCAGTCTCAGACTGCGAATGCTGCAGTGGGGTCGACGCGATTCGCATCGGTTCCGGGAAAGAACCATGTCACGCTCTCTGCGCCCGTTGGTCCAAGCAGGCCGGGTGCGCCAGGTGGGGGACTGGGCTTCATCGAATGTGACATCGACTGCTGTGTAGCGTGTTGTCGAGATTGCTTCCCTATCCTTGGGTGCGTCGACTACCCCTGCTGTGAGTTGAGCAACTGCAAGATCAAGATCTAGCAGCAGTCGGGGTGGGGTCTGTCGCGCCCCGGCTACAACGCAGGACCCAAGTCCAGAAGAAGGGGGCGGGATTCCACCCCCTTCTTCTGCGTGTTTGCTTGCCTAGATGAAGGTCCCGGCTTTTCAACCCCACCACCCAGCGTATCATACTCCTGTAGGCGTCATATGATACATAAGGGTCGCCGTAACGGGGCGGCTCTTGCTGAAAGGAGTTCGCGATGCCAACAGGGTACGTTCACAAACGCACAGAGCTGTCTGAGGTGACCCAGGATATGGTCGCCACGGCGATGGGCCGGGAGCCCGCCGACTTGATTATCAGAAACGGGCGCTTGGTCAACGTCAACACGGCCCAGTTCCAGGACGGCGTGGACATTGCCGTCCGCCACGGCCTGATCGCTCTGGTCGGCGACGCCAGCCACATCCCGGTCACCGGCGAGACCAAGATCGTCGACGCACGGGGACGCTATATCCTCCCCGGTTTCATTGACACCCACGACCACGTCGAGAGCAGCATGGTCGACGTCCGCAACTTCGCCGCGGCGGTACTGCCCCACGGCACCACCACGATTGCCTGCGACAACCACGAGCTGACCAACGTCTTCGGCGTCCGCGCCGTCGAGCTCTTCCACGATGCGGCTGAGGGATTGCCGCTCAAGGTCATGGTCGCAATGCCCGTCTGCGTGCCTTCAATCCCCGGTTTTGAGGATGCCGGTGCCACGATCACGGCTGACGAGGTGACCACTGCCTACAATGAGGGATGGGCTGCGCTCCAGGGCGAGCAGATGAACTTCCCCGGCCTGATCTATGGTGACCCGGGTGTCCACGCCATCACCCAGGCCTCGCTGAAGGCCGGCAAGGTGTTGACGGGACACTACGCCAGCCTCGCCCTCGATCAGGGACTCAACGCCTTCGTCGCCGCCGGGATCACGGCGGACCACGAGGGGACCACCGCCGAGGGCGCGCTGCGGCGAGCGCAACTGGGTTGCTACGTCCAGCAGCGTTACGGTTCGGCCTGGCTCGACATGCCCAACCTGGTCAAGGCCGTCACCGAGAACCCCGGTCTCGACACCCGCTTCTTCGCCCTCGTCACCGACGACGTCAGCCCGGCGACGGTGGTCAACCAGGGTCACCTGGATCGGGTCGCGCGCGAGGCCATACGTCAGGGGCTGTCACCGATACAGACCGTGCAGATGCTGACGCTCAACGCTGCGCAGTTGCTGGAGCGCTCCCGTGAGATCGGCACCGTCTCTCCGGGGCGCGCCGCCGACATCCTGATCGTCAGTGACCTCGTCGCGATGACGATCGACCAAGTCTACTGCGACGGTGTGCTTATCGCCGAGGAGGGCGAGCTCGTCGTCGATATCGCACCCTACGATTACCCTGAATGGGCCGTTGCGTCCGTACACCTCGATCCCCTGACGGAGTCCGATTTCGCGGTCCCTGTTGCCGGGGACGCGCCGGTGAAGGTCCGTGTCCTGCGCGCTGTGCCCGGGATGGTGCACACCGAGGAGGTGATCACCGAGATGATGCCGGTCGACGGTGCGCTTCGGGCCGATCCGGACCGGGATCTGATGAAAGCCGCGATCTTCTACCGGCACGCGCCCAAGGAGGGCGCGACGGGCACCCGCACCGTCGGATTCGTGACCGGTCTGGCGTTCGAGGCGGACGCCGCGTTCGCTTCTACCGTCTCCCACGATTGCCATAACCTGCTGGTCATCGGCACGGGCGACGCAGCGATGGTGGCGGCGGCCAACGCCGTGCTCGCGATGAACGGGGGCATGGCCGTCGTTGCGGAGGGCGAGGTTGTCGCGGAGCTGCCGCTGCCTGTCGGCGGGCTGATGGCGCTGGATCCGGCGGCGGTCGTTGCCGAGCGTGTCGAGGCTATCGAGGCGGGCTTGCGGGCCGCGGGTTGTCCCTACGACTCGGCTGAGATGACGATCAGCTTGCTGGGCCTTATCGTGATCGAGGCGCTACACCTCTCCAACCAAGGCTTGGTGGCGCTCCGTCCCGGTCAGCCTCCTGCCTTTGTGGATCTCTTCGTCGCCGGCTGAATAAGCGGAATGCACGGGGCCAGGCTGCAGCCTGGCCCCGTTGCCGCGTGGTTTTGCGTTCGGTATAATGGCCCACGTAGCGTACTTAGGAGGTATATGCATGCGGCTGATCGACTTCGCGCGGGTCGGTTCGGGGCATCCGGTGGTCCCACTCATGGGCTTTCCCGGCATTCAGCTCACCCAGTCCACGATCCGGCAGAACCTCTTCAACGACGAACTCCAGGCTCGCACGATCGAGGCGCTTGTAGCGCGTTTCCGTCCCGACGCCGCCTTTGTCATGATGGATCTCTCGGTCGAGGCGGAGGCTATCGGGCTTCCGGTCTCTTATCCTCTCAACGAATCGCCGACAGTCTCCGAGCACCCGGTCCGGTCGCAATCGGACCTGGCGCAATTCCACGTGCTGGATCCGCGTTTCTGTGCCCGCGTGCACACCTTTGAGGCGGTCACCCGGCGGCTGGCTGCGAGCTTGGATGTGCCGCTCGGCGCCTACGTCGTTGGGCCGTTCTCCTTTGCGGGTCTGATGATGGGGGCGACAGAGATCGCGATGGCGACAGTCGATGACCCCGACCTGGTGCACGCGGCCGCGACCTACGCTACGGAGGTGATCACCCCCTATGCGCTGGCTTTGGCCGAAGCCGGCGCCCAGATGATCTGTATCCTGGAGCCGACGGCGACCTTCATCTCCCCCCGGGCTTTCAAGCGTTTCTCGGGGGTCTATGTGCAGCAGATTGTGGCGGCCCTGGCAGCTTCTGAAGCCGACCCGATGACGATCCTGCATGTCTGCGGCAAGACCAAGCACCTGGTGCCCGCGATGTGCGATACCGGCGTTCAGGGACTCAGCCTCGACGCGCCAATGGATATGGTCGGTACGATCCGAAAGATGCCGGGGGATGTCGTGCTGGTGGGTAACATCGATCCCGTCGCGGTGATGGTCCGGTCGACGCCGCAGCAGGTGCGTGCGACGACGCAGGCCCTGGGCCGGGCGATGGCGCCCTACCCGAACTTTGTCATGAGTACGGGGTGCGACCTGCCGCCGGAGACGCCACTGGCGAATATCGAGGCTTTCATGATGGCGGCACGGGAGGTTTGAGGTTCTAATGTCTCTTGCATGGCGGTTACGCGACGAGGATATGCGGTTCCTGCTGGAGACCGTCGCGTCACACGTGGACCCTGATGGCGTTCACGCGTGGAATGAAGCATGGCTCGAGGAGGTATTGTCTGACGACCAGGTCTTCGAGCGGCTGGTCAACAGCAAGGAATTCCTGCTTCAGGTTTCTCCTTGGCTCTACTTCAACGTTCTTCTGCGCCGTGCGCAGCAGGACCTTGTGAGCGAGACGTTTACGATGGAGCGCCGCTCGCGACAGAAGGTCGTGCTCTTCGACACCGAGCAGGTCGCCGATCTGCTGGGCCAGCCGGAGATTCGAGACTATCTCTCGGGGCTGTTGGCCTCCTTCACGCGCGTCGCCAGTATGACCGTGCGCGTGAACGTGGGCCGGGGGGTATGGCGCCGCTACCGCACCAATGACCTAGATGTCGAAGGCATGATACGCTATGCGGAGGCTGTTGAGGAGCCCTTCCGCTTCGAACCCTACAAGCGCATTGGCGACGTCTGTCTCTTTATGACAGGCATGTTTCCCGAGCACATCGAGACCCAGCATCGCTATGCCGCCACCCGTCAGATCCGTCCCGGCAGCCGGGGTCGACTGCTGCAGCAGCGGGAGGACTACGAGCGCTACGGGAAGGCCTTCTACCGAATGGCTGCGGAGCACGAGCGTGCAGGCGTTGGCGGGTTGGACGCGGTCCTAGAGACGCTGGCCGAGCACTTCTTGCTGGCCGAGAAACCGCTCGCCTTCCTCTCGCAGCGCTATCTCTGGGCCAACCGCCACCAGTTGTTCGGCCTCTGATCCTCCTCTTCGGGTACGATCAGTTTGACGGCATGGGGAACGATCTGGATCTCAGCCCGTTGCCGCCCGATGGGCTCGCCGTCGGCCTGCACCGGTAGGGGCCGCGTTGCCGCGATCTCGATGCGTTCTCTCGCGGGTAGGCACTCGATCCGTTGATCCCGGGGCCGGCGCAGAAGCGCATTCAACAGGGCGGTGATGTAGCCAAAGAGCGTCCTGCCGCGTATGATGCAGACGGCCACCTCGCCGTCATCCATTGCGCTGTCTGGCGCCAGTTTGAGCGCTGAGATGCCGATGATGCCGGTATTGGTGACAACGATGTCCGCGGCATGGACATAACGATAGGCGCCATCGATGGTGAGCTCGTAGCCGGCGGGCTGGAGCCCTGCCAGCTTCTGGATGCCCGTAATGAGGTAGGCAATGACCCCTAGCCGGCGTTTCTCCGTCCGCCCAGTGTCTGCCATAGCGGCTGCGCTGACGCCGATGCTCAGGTTTAGGAAGTAGTGACGACCGTCAAAGTTCAGGGCATCGATGGGCTTGTGGCGATGCGCGCCCGTGATCAGCGCCACGGCGTTCGCTGCGCTGTTCGGAATCCCCATACCACGGGCCAGCGCATTGCCGGTGCCTGAGGGCACGATGCCCAGCGGAATCTCACTGCCCACCAGCCCGTCCGCCGTCGCAGACACCGTTCCATCCCCGCCGGCAGCGACGACGGTGGTATAGCCCTTGTCCAGAACCGCACGCACTGTTTGGGCGATGTCCTCACTCGCTTCGGTCTTGTGGATTGTGTAGTCCCAGCCGGCCTCGTCCAACGCGTGGCCGATTGTCTCTTCGAGCGGATCTGCCTGGCTGATGCCCGCTACCGGATTGAGGACGACGAAAGCCCGATTCTGAGTCATTCTATCCCTCCATCGCCGTCGAGAGCTGCCGTAAGGTGCGCACCGAAGAGCGCTATCGAGGCGCTGATGTAGATCCAGAACAGTAGGGCGACCACACTGCCCAGCGACCCATAGACGAGGCGGTAATTGGCCAGACCGCTATTGAGAAACCAGGTGAACAGGCTCTTGGCGATCTCCCAGGTCATGGCTGTGACACCGCTTCCCCAAAGCACAGCGCGCCAACTCACTTGTTTGGTGGGCGCCCACCGGTAAAGCGCAAGGAACATCAACATCGTGAAGGTCAGGGGCACCAGCCGCAAGATGACCGGCCAAGTAGCTGTCTGAAGGCGCTGGAAAATGCCATCAGGAAGCTGGAGGCGTGGCAGCACCTGTAGGGCCGCCGTGCCGGCTAGAGATAGCAGGAGTAGCAGCGCGACCGCGCCTACCATAGCAAAGGCTGCCAAGCGCTTTCGCACAAAACTGCGGCTATCGGTGCTGGACCAAGCCGCGTTCACGTGCTGGCTCAGGATGGTGAAGGCGCCTGAGGCCGACCACAGGGTGCTGATCAGACCAAAGACGCCAACAGTCCCCCGCCTCTCCAGCACCGTGTTGAGGTTCCCCGAGATGAGGTCTTGAGAGACCGGGATGGCCTCTGAAACAAAGCCCACAGCTCGCCGGAAGGCGCTCTCGCTCCTCAGGTTCAGAATATAGCTTGCCACCGTCACCAGCAAGAGCATCAGGGGGAAGAGCGAGAAGAGCATATAGTAGGCCAGCCCCGCCGCTCCCTGGGAGGCTTCCGTCTCCCGGTAGCGCTTTGCAGCCCTGCGCAACACGCGCACTATCTTGATCCTGTGCAGGCGCTGGCGCCAGCGCTCTAGCCATGTTCCCAGCCGTTCCTGCATCTAAGCTCTATCTCTCCCCTCTGATAATCATACCTCGCATAGGTCGGCCCCCTAATCGACCTGGAAATGTACGTGTTCTACGGATTGCACCACATCGCCGTTGTACAGGCTGCTGACCTGGTGCAACGTCAGGGCCTGCCCGAAGGCCGTGAGGGCGCCGATGCCGTTCGCCGGGACCACCACGTGGAACCAGCGCAGACCTGCCGAAGCAGCGGTGTGGAGGACGCAGATATTGGAGACCGTGCCCACGATCACGAGATGTTCCACCTTCCAGAGCCGCGTCAGGTAGTGATCTAGCCCGCTGTCGTAGAAGGCATCGTAGCGGTTCTTCTTGAACACCTTGTCTTCGGGATGGGGCTTCAATTCCTCGATGATCTCCCAACCCCAGGTGCCCTCAAGGCAATGGCTGGGCCAGATATCGAACTCGGGATCCTCCGGCACAGCCGTGTCTTGCGTGTAAGCGATTCTGACCCGGCTCATCCGCGCTTTCTCCAGCAACAATCGTATGAAGGGTACGATCTCCTGAGCCGCTTCGACGGTCAGGCTCCCCTCCGGCTTGACGAAGTCATTCTGCATGTCCACGACGACGATCGCCGCCCTGTCGGCCGGCAGCACCACGGTTTCCGTGATGGGAATCTCCGGCACCTCAACGTGACCTCGTAGCACAAACTCAACATCCATCGTCAACCTCCTCAACGCTTTGATACCGTATCGCACATACTCGCGAAGCCGGCTAGTGACCCT
>JAFGNI010000474.1 GCA_016927095.1 Anaerolineae bacterium
CAGCTGGGAGGCACGCTCTACCTGTGTGGCAACGGCGGCAGTATGGCCGATGCGCTGCACATCTCCGGCGAGCTGCTCAAGTCATATGCTCACCCTCGCCCGCTGCACGAGGGGCTGACGCGCGGTCTGGAAGCGCAGCCGGACGGTCCGCTGCTGCTGCGGAATCTGGAGGGTGGGCTCCGCGCGGTTGTGCTCGGCGCGAACCCCGCGCTGGCGAGCGCCGTGGCCAACGACCGGCCTGACCGGGATGTCGGCCTTGCACAAGAGCTCGCGGCGCTGGCGCACTCAGGCGACGTGCTACTGGGAATCAGCACCAGCGGCAACGCGCGCAACGTCGCCTACGCCGTGCAGGCCGCGCGAGCACTCAGCGTTACGACCATCGGCCTGACCGGCGCCGGCGGCGGACGGTTGGCGCAGCTTGCCGATATCACCATCCGCGTCCCGGCGGAGCGGACCGACCGCATTCAGGAGCTCCACGTGCTCTGCTACCATGCACTCTGCGAGATGCTGGAAGTCGAGCTGTTCGCGTCGTAGGGCGAAGTGCAACTTCCCCCTACGTTCCTTGCGGATGGACCGCGTCGCCGGTAAGCAAGCATGTGCTCCGATACGTGGGGCGACCGTTTCTGAGCGGCCCTGTCTTGTTCGCCTCCGGGCCTGACGGCACCTGGCGACGCACAAAGCCTGCCACGTCGCAGGGTGCTCTCCGGTACGTACGGCGAACTGTCTTGTTCGCCTCCGGGCGTGGAGCCACCTGGCGACGCACAAAGCCTGCCACGTCGTACGGTGCTCTCCGGTACGTACGGCGAACTGTCTTGTTCGCCTCCGGGCGTGGAGCCGCCTGGCGACGCACAAAGCCTGCCACGTCGTACGGTGCCTTGCCAAGGGCGAACACGACGGTTCGCCCCACAGCCAGAATGGGAGACTGCGAATGCGTGAATTGCTGACGGACTGGCTATCGGCGGAACGGCTGGAGGCGCTGCTCGAGCGCGCCCAGCTGTGCCGCGTGGGCGTGATAGGCGATCTGGCACTGGACGGCTATTGGACTGCCGACATGACGCGCTCGTTGCTGTCGCGGGAGACACCGCGCTTTCCGCGGCCAATCGTGCGCGAGCGCTATGCCCCCGGCGCCGGCGGCAATGTCGCGCAGAACCTCACCGCCCTGGGGCTCGCACAGGTCGATGTCTTTTCGGTGCTTGGCCGGGATTGGCGCGGCGACATCATGCGCCGAGAGCTATCTGCGAGATCCATCACGGTCGACCACCTCATCCTGTCCGCACGCCGTAGCACCTCCACCTACATCAAGCCACTGCTCACCGGCTACGAGTCCCAGCAGGAGGACGCGCGGCTCGATTTCGAGAACCCGGATCCGCTGGCACCAGACCTCGAGGAGGCGCTTATCACGCAGGTGACGTCCGCCATCGAAGCCCTTGACGCCTTGATCGTGGCTGATCAGTTCGAGGTCAACGGCGTGATCACCGATCGCGTGCGCGAGGTGCTGATCGCCCTCGCCGCCGCCCACCCCGCGTCGACGTTCGTCGTCGACTCGCGGCAGCGCATCGAGCGTTTCACCACGATGGTGCTCAAGCCCAACTGGTCCGAGGCAATGCGCGCGGCCGGCCGGCGTGCCAGGTCCGGGGATGGCGCTCCGACGTTTGATGAGATCGCCGAGGTCGCCCGGGCGCTAGCCGAGCGCGCCGGACGCCCCGTCTGCGTGACACTCGGCGCCGCCGGCGCGCTCGTCTGGGATGGAGGGCCGGCATATGTACCCGCGGCGCCCGTCCGTCCGCCTCTGGATCCCGTGGGCGCCGGCGACACCTTTGTGGCCGCGCTAACGACAGGCCTGGCCTGCGGGGCCACACCTGCCGAGGCCGCTGCGCTGGCCAACCTTGCCGCAGCTGTCACGGTGGAGAAGATTGGTGAGACCGGGACGGCGACGCCGGACGAGATCCGCGCCCGCTACGCCCTGACTGAGGCGGCACGATGAGCCAACCCGGAGACATCGCCACCGGGCCAGAGAGACTGGAGTGGCTGGAGGTCATCGATTCCACGGTGCGCCTTGGCCACGTGCGCCACGCCCTATTCGACTTTGACGGCACTCTCTCAGTCATCCGCCGCGGCTGGGAGCACGTGATGATCCCGCTGATGGTGGAAATGATCTGCGACGGTCACCCCATGCCATCCGGGCTTGAGGCCGAGGTCGCAGCTTACGTGGACCGCTCCACCGGCATCCTTACCATCAAGCAGATGGCGTGGCTCGAGGAAGCTGTGCGGCGCTATGGCCTGGCGACCGAGCCCCAGTCAGCCGGCGCGTACAAGCGGATCTACAACGAGCGGCTGTTGGGGCCCGTGCGCCGGCGCCTGGCGCAACTCGACGGCAGCCAGGATGCCTTCGATGCGCTGTCGGTCGCGGGAGCGCGTCCTTTCCTGCAGGCCCTACGGGACCACGGCATCCGCCTCTACCTGGCAAGCGGCACAGACCACATCTACGTCGTCGAGGAGGCGGAGGCGCTCGGGGTTGCAGGGCTTTTTGAGGGCCGCATCTACGGAGCGTTGGACGACACTGAGGCCTATACCAAGGAGCGCATCATCGAGCGCATTCTGTCGGATTACGACCTGGCAGGCGAGGCGCTGTTGGTCGTGGGTGATGGCCCGGTCGAGATTCGTCACGCCAAGGACCATGGAGCCGTAGCGCTGGGCGTGGCCGTAGACGAGGAGCGCCGCCAGGGACTGAACCCCCGCAAGCGCGAGCGCCTTCTTGCCGCGGGCGCCGACCTGATCGTCACTGATTTCATGCACCACGAGGCGCTCACCGCACTGCTCGTGGGCACACAGGCTCACTAGAACCGGAGGACCTATGGCTATCAAGACCGTACACCTCGTCTTCAAGACCCACCTGGATATCGGCTTTACCGACCTGGCCGCAAACGTCGTGAGGCAGTACTTCGACACGTTCATCCCGGGCGCGTTAGCGCTGGCGGAGGACATGCGCGCGCGAGGTGGACCGGAGCGGTTTGTGTGGACCACGGGCTCCTGGCTCATCTACGAGTACCTGGAGCAAGCGACCTCCAACGAACGCCGGCGTATGGAGGCCGCGATCACGCTGGGCGACATTGCCTGGCACGCCTTGCCCTTCGCTGCGGCATCGGAGGCAATGAGCGCCGACCTGTTCCGGTTCGGTCTGTCACTCAGCCAGCGGCTCGACGCGCGCTATGGCAGGCAGACCATTGCCGCCAAGATGACCGACGTCCCCGGGCACACCCGCGCGATCGTGCCCCTGCTCGCCGAGGCCGGCGTGCGGATGCTGCACATCGGCGTCAATCCGGCCTCGTCCGCGCTGGACGTGCCGCCCGCCTTCATCTGGCGCTCACCCGGAGGCGCGGAGATTGTCGTGCTGTACTCGGCAGGAAGCTACGGTACGCTTCACGTCATCGAGGGGCTGGAGGACGCACTCTTCATCGCCCACACCAGTGACAACCTCGGGCCGCCATCGGTCGACACCGTCGTTGCCATCTTCGAGCAGGTTGGGTTACAGTTCCCCGCCGCCGAGATCCGCGCGTCGACGCTCGACGCCTTCGCCCGTGCAGTCTGGCCCACACGGGCCACACTGCCGGTCGTCACCGCCGAGCTCGGGGACACCTGGATCTACGGCATCGCTTCGGACCCCATCAAGGTGGCGCAGTACCGCGAGCTCCTGCGACTTCGTGAAGCCTGGCTTGCCCGCGGCGTCGCGCCCAACGCGTTGGATGCGTTCACGCGGCACTTGATGCTCATCCCCGAGCACACCTGGGGCCTGGATGAGAAGGTCTACCTCGGGGACTATGTCGCCTACGCGCCCGCCGATCTGGCAAAGGCGCGCGAACGCGATGTGGTCTCGCAGGATGCCGTGCCGGCGGAGTTCGATGCTCTCAACCAGTGGGCAAGGCCGAGCAACACCTTCAGCCACTTCGCGTCCTCGTGGCAGGAGCAGCGGGCGTACCTCACCAAGGCGGTCGCGGGTCTGGGAGACGCCGCGTTGCGCCAGG
>JAFGNI010000475.1 GCA_016927095.1 Anaerolineae bacterium
GCAGAAGACCTCGGACTCCTCTCGTAAGTCCTGTCGTCGATTGTCTCTCTTCATCCTCGCACGTAAGAATACTACACGCAACTACCCCAATGCGGTATGACACATACCCCATCCCCCTGCTACACTGAGCGCAGTTGAGAACAGAGTAGTCCACAAGCACAGCGAGGGGCGATGTGGTACGAGATCCAAGTCGAGGGACAGCTTGCGCAGACGTGGGAGCGGTGGTTCGACCACCTGAGGGTGACGGAGATGCCGGATGGCACAACCTGCCTGCAGGGCCCACTGCCCGACCAGGCTGCCCTGCACGGGTTGTTGGCCAGGATCCGCGACCTAGGGCTCACCCTCCTCTCGCTACACCGGATAGAACACAATCTGCAGCAGCAATATGCTGCAAAAGGAGAACCATCGAATGAGCACATACATGGAGATCACTGAACGGAACGCGCTGTGGGCAGCACCGGTCATCGTGCTGGTCATCGCGGCAACGGTATCGCTGCCCCTCCTGAAGACTTGGGCCCGGGGAGCGTCCGGCACACTGGGTCTGGTTGGACAGCCCTACATCAGGGAGGAACTGCTGTACCAACTCCTCACCCTTGGCGTCACCGGTCTGGTCCTGTTGGCAACCTACCTGGCTCGCCCCACAGGCTTCGACCGCTTCTTCGGCTTCGGACAGATCGACGCACCGGTCACGCCCGTCAAAGCCATTGGCATCAATCCCGGCCCCAACGAAACGTGGCAACACGTGGGCCTGAACTTCGCCGTGGTCATCACAGCAGTGACCGCGGTCTTCATCTATCTCCAAGCCTTCCGGGGCAACAGCATCGCGCAGCAGAACCTGCGATATCTGCCCTGGGTCCTGATCTTCGCGTTGAGCAACGCCTTCGTCGAGGAGATGATCACCCGTTTCGCAGTGGTGGCGGCCCTATGGAACATCGTGCCGCTATGGGCAATCTACCTCGTGTCGGCTGCCATCTTCGGTCTGGTGCACTACTTTGGCACACCTGGCGGCATCCCCGGCGTGCTGATGGCGGGCTTCCTGGGCCGGTTTGCTGCAAAGTCGATCGGGGAGACCGGCGGCTTCTTCTGGGCGTGGGTGATTCACTTCCTGCAGGACGTGGTGATCTTTGCGGGGTTCTTCTTTGTAAATCTGTAGGAGTCGGTAGGTTTGGAGTTCCCGGTTGTTGGGTCACATAAACGCAAAACATAAGCAGAACAAGGAGCTTGATGATGGTGTTACGTATAGGCGCGTACTACATGTTGATGTGGTTCTTCACGATGTCGCTTGGCGGCCTCCAGCAGGAGGCGGGGCTGCTGCCCGAGCTCACCTTCCTGCCCCAGTGGGGCCCAGGCATCGCGGGGCTGGTGACGATGCTGATCTTCCTGAAGCGGGACGGTGTCCGCATCAGCTTCTTCAGCCGCGAAATGCCGTTCCGCCGGTATTTGTGGGCGTTCCTGTTGCCCTTGGGCTTCGGCCTTCTGGCGCTCGTGGCTGCGCTGCTCTTATTCGGGGACCTTCAACCGCTCCCACTGAGCACCGCGACCATCGCCATGATGATCGCGGGTGCTATAGGCGAGGAGATCGGCTGGCGCGGATACCTGCACAAGCGGATTGCGCCGCACCTTAACGGGCTGTGGTCCTCGGTCATCGTGGGGGTTCTGTGGGCAAGTTTCCATACACCCTATTACGGTGGCGGGCTGCTGTATATGGTCTTCTTCGGGCTGGCGCTCGTCGCGCTGAGCGTGATGGCCTACGCTGTCCTCGCGGAATACCAGTTCAACGTGTTAGGGTCGACGCTGTTCCACCTCGCCATCAACCTGACCAGCGCCCTGGTTGCTGGCCTAGTTCTGACTCTGAGCCTGCCCTTTATGGTCTCCTATGGCGTGATCGGCGCGCTCCTCGCCGCTGCCGTCGTCTACGCGCGCCGCGACCTCTTCTTCGACCCTCGCGCTGCGCTGCGTATCGCCGAAGCCTAAAGCTACTCGCGAAGACACAGCAACGGGCTCGGGGTTGACACCTGAGTAAGCGGGGTAGTATGGGGGCAGAGTAGCAGCCTCGCCAGCCAAGGACTAGAGAGAACTGTGGGAAACGCCGCACAACAGGACACTGGGTATGCCGTGACGCCGCTGACCGCGGACCGCCTGCGCGAGCTCTGGTCCAAGACCTACAATCGCGAAGGCAAGCCCGACTGGTCCCACATCCTGCCCTACTACCACGAGGACATCGTCTTCCAGGACAGCATCCAGCGCATCGAGGGCATTGAGGCCTTCACCGCGCTCTGCCATCGCCTGACAAAGCGGTGCAAGCAGCTCAGCATGGACATCAAGTCCATCATCGTGGCCCCACCCGAGATCTTCTTTGAATGGACGATGACGATGATGTTCCGCCGCTGGCCCAGCTCGCCGGTCCAGGGCTGCTCCCGGCTCACCCTCGGGGAGGACGGCAGGATCATTGAGCAACGGGACTACTATGATCTGTGGGGCGACATCTTCGATGCCATTCCCTGGTTCCGCCGGACCTACCGGCGGTTCATGCATCGCTACTTCGGCTGAGCAAGGCAATGAAGCTACCTGACGAGCTGATCTTCATCACCAACGCCCGGGAGCCACAGAAGACAACCGGTGCGCGGCTGGACGGACGTGTCTGCGTCATCACCGGCGCGACATCCGGCGTCGGCTACGAAGCTGCTAAGCAGCTTGCCCAGGGCGGCGCCGCGCTCGTGATGGTCTGCCGGAATCCGGAAAAAGCCGCCCGCGTCAGCCGGGAATTCGCCGAGACCTACGGCACAAGCACCGACGTGGTGCTCGCCGACTTCTCAAAACTTGAGGAGGTGCGCAAAGCCGCTGGGATCATCCTGGACAGAGCTGATCGCATCGACATCCTGATCAACAACGTCGGCGTGCACCGTACCCACCGCACCCTCACCGAGGACGGCATCGAGACGGTCTTCTGCGTCAACCACTTGGCCCCATTTCTGCTGACGCGGCTGCTGCTAGACCGGCTCAAGGCGAGCGCCCCGGCACGCATCATTCAGGTAAACTCGCAGGGCCACCGCTTCGGTGGCCTCAGCCTTAACGACATCAACTGGAAGCGACGTCCCTACCACGGCCTCTGGAGCTACGGCGCCTCCAAGGTCGCCCAGCTCCACACCGTTCTGGAGCTGGCAAGGCGATTGGCGGGCAGCGGTGTCACGATCAACGCAATACACCCAGGAGCGGTTCAGACCAACATCGGGCTGGACAACGGCCCCCTCTACCGGTGGTACCGGCGCAACATCATCAATCGGTTCCTCAAAGATCCGCACATCGGCGGGGAGGCGCTCTACTATCTGGCCGCAGCGCCGGAGATGGCCGGTATCAGCGGACGCTACTTCAACCTGACGATCGAGGAGCCGCCAGCATCCTATGTGATGAACCCGGAGCTGACGCAGCGGGTGTGGCTAATCAGCGAACGACTGACCGGCCTTGCCGGCTCGGCATAGCTACAGGACCACGTGAGGATCTATGGACTACGATGTGATCGTCGTTGGCGGCGGGATGGCCGGCCTGACCGCTTCGGCCTTTCTGGCACGCAGCGGGTACAGGACCCTGGTCTGCGAGAAGCGGCCACACTGTGGTGGC
>JAFGNI010000476.1 GCA_016927095.1 Anaerolineae bacterium
GCCGGCTATATCAAGCAGATCCTGCCTTATGGCTTCGAGAGCTTTCAGCTGTTTTTCTGGCAGACGCTCGGGGGCGTTGATCTGCGCAAGTTGGCTCCCGCGGTGAATGAGGCGCTGGCCGACTCGGACGCGATCATCAGCTCGATTGGCGTCTTCGGTAACCCTCTCGAGCAGACAGACGTTGATCTGGCGACGCTGCAGGCTTGGAAGGACGCCATTCACACCGCGCATCTCTTTGGCGCGGACATGGTCTGTGGCTTCACGGGACGTCTGCGCGGCAAGTCCATCGACGCGTCCATTCCCCGCTACGCCGAGGTGTTCGGCGACCTCGCGAAGCGGGCGGCCGACCAGGGCGTCAGGATTGCCTTTGAGAACTGCACGATGGGTGGGGACTGGAAGGCGGGGGACTGGAATATTGCCCACAACCCTACGGCCTGGGAGCTGATGTTCGATGCCCTCCCGGACGACAACATCGGACTGGAGTGGGAGCCCTGCCACCAGATGACGCAGCTCATCGAGCCCCTTCCCCAGTTGCGCACCTGGATCCCCAGGATCTTTCACCTGCACGGCAAGGACGCCACTATTCGCTGGGATGTGATCCGCCAGTACGGCATCGGGGGCCCGGTCCCTTGGGTCTTCCATCGCACACCGGGCTTCGGCGACAGCAACTGGACCGATATCATCAGCGAGCTGCGCATCGGCGGGTACCAGGGCTGTATCGATATCGAGGGGTGGCACGACCCTGTCTACCGGGGTGAGCTGGAGATGACGGGGCAAGTGCATGGCCTCAATTACCTGAAGCGCTGCCGTGGCGGTGCGTTCGTCCCGAACCCGGTGTAGGCGCCTGCACAAGCTTTCGCCTGATGGGTTGTGATGCTCACAGGCGGAGTCCTCGCTGTCGGAGGTTAGCGGTACGGACGACCTCTGCCGGGTCGTGACCCACGTTAAGATCAGGACCACCGAGACCTCGCTTCTCATATGTCCGGTGCAGCTAGCTATGTCACTCAACCGATCCGCCGGCGAGATTCGCGTGTGGTCGAGTGCCTTCGCCATCGACGGGGACCTCGAAGCCGCCGGTCAGGCTTCTCTCGGTTTGCTGCGGGGGGCCCTGGACATCCGCGTCAGTGCGACTTCTGGGATTGCTGCGTAAGTGGCGCGGCGTTTCGATGCTACTGCGCGTCGATGGGTAGGGCTCGCACGCGAATGCCGCGCTCACTCACACTGACGAGGGCACCACGCTCTAGCGCCTCGGCGAACAGACTGATGACCTCGCTGCGGCGCTCGTTTACTCGAGGTGGGCGCATATCCGCAAGGCGGAAAGTGATAACACTGGGTATGTCGGCGCCGCTTAGCGCGATGATGCGACCGAAATCCAGGTCGTGAGTCAGGATAACCCGATTCTCTTGACGGGCCTTCAGCACGATGGCTTGGTCCTTGAGACGCTGAAGGCCCTCATCCCGCAAGTGTATCGCGTCGTGGCCTTGTGCGCGCAGGAATGCCGTCGTACTCCGAGCAAGACCCATATCGGCTAGAAATCTCACGCAGTCGCCTCGGCTGGTGCGTAGATGACGTCACCCGCTGCCCAAGCGGCATATCTCAGCGCCTGCTCGATGTCGGCAAGCTCCAAGTCAGGGTATTCCTCGATGATCTCCTCAGAAGTCATGCCGTTGGCCACGAGGTTCACGACAAGGCTCACAGAGATGCGCATGTCGCGAATGCACGCTTTCCCGCCAAGGACGTCCGGGTCGAATGTGATTCGGTCGAATCCGAACATAGCACTACTCCTTCTGCCCGGTGTTGGACGTCAGCCCGAGGCCGGGTCTTCTGAACGGTCCTAACTGCATTCTACCACGGAACCGAATCCCTTGTTGGCTAACGTCCATCCCAGCAGCCGCGAAGCTCCGGACGAACAGCGGGCTTCTCTTTGCGGTTCCGTTCAGAACCAGTTCGGCGTATTGTCCTTTTGGATGATATAGTATACAATAATAACATAAATAGACGGTTCCCTCTCACGTGGTCTATAAGGCTACCGGTTGTCTGTGGAGGGAGCGTGCCCTCCTGACGTAAATGATCGACGGGGCGATGCCAAGGAGCAGTGAGATGGCGAGTCACGCAGAGTGGGATGAATCGCAGGACTGTGTTCTGCCGATGACGAGAGTGTTGGCTGCGATCGTTGTGCCGTTTTTGGTGGTCGCCTTCGGCATGCTTTACCTCTTCCCCGATAGCAGTGGTGCAGTCTTCGCTTGGCCGATCAAGCCCCACATGAGTGCGATGATGCTTGGCGCGACGTATCTCGGGGGGCTTACTTCTTCACGAGTGTGATCTTCGCCAGGCGTTGGCACATGGTTCGACTGGGATTCCTCCCGGTAACGGCTTTCGCGGGAATCATGGGGATTGCTACGCTGTTGCACTGGGATAAGTTCACCCCTGGGCACCCCTCGTTCATTGCTTGGGCGGTACTCTACTTTGTGCTGCCCTTTGTGATTCCTGTGGTCTGGTTCCTCAACCAGCGAGCGAGTCCTGCCGGCGCGCCAAGGTCTGAGGCCGTACTCTCACTCTATCTCCGTGTCACAATCGGGGCTGTTGGGGTCAGCCTGGCGGGCGCCGGTACCGTACTTCTTCTAGCGCCGGCGTGGATGATGCCCCTCTGGCCCTGGGCCATGTCGCCACTGACCGCGCGCGTGATGTCGGCGATGTTCTCCCTCGCGGGATGGGTCAGCCTAGGCGTTGCCCGCGATGGACACTGGAGTTCGGCCCGTGTGATCTTCGGTGCTCAGACCATTGCGGTGGTGCTCTTTCTGTTGGCTATAGGCTTGTCTCGCGCGGAGATCCAGTGGTCGATGGTGACCAGCTACAGCCTCGTGGGCGGTATGCTGCTATCGCTCGGCCTCATCGCAGCTGCGGGTATTCAGACGTTGCGTGTCCGGCGCCGCACGGTCCACGCGGTGGTCAGGTGAGTGCCCGGTTGCCGCGGGCATCCCTTCTGCGGGGTCTGCGGGCTGTGCCGTCGGCTGACCGGACCTCATCGCACCTGTCCTGCTCGGCGACGACGGTCCCCGGCATGCGACTGTGACGGAGGCAGCACGATGGATGTCTTTCTGGTCCGTACCACGCTCTACGTTGTCCTACCGCTGGTTGTCGCGGCGGTCATTAGCGCGCTCGACCCCACCGTACGCACCCGCGCCCAGAAACTCGAAGTCACTCTGATCTACCTCTTCGGTCTCGGGGTCGCCGGCAGCGGCATAGGTGGGGCCATCGGGCACCTCTTCCTCTCTGATCAGGTCGCCGAGGCCGTGGGATGGACGACCGGCAGCCCCTTCCAGCTGGAGATGGGCTTCGCCAATCTGGCGCTGGGCGTCCTGGGGTTGATCGCGGTAGGACGCCGGGATGGCTTCCGGGAGGCGACCGTGACCGCCGTCACCGTGATCGGCATCGGCGCCACCATCGTCCATCTCATCGATATCGCCCAGACCGGCAACCTTGCGCCCGGTAATACGCTCCAGAACGTCGCCAACCTCGCCAAGCCGGTCCTTCTGATCGCCTTTCTGCGTGCCGGCCGCCGGGCGACCCTGATGACCGAGGCGCCGCCGCCCAATCTCAATGCCCGCCACGGTCCCGTGGTCGGATGGCTAGCGATGGCCGTCTCGACGGGCTTCGCTCTGGGCTATGCTCTAGATCGCCTCGTCCTCTTCACCGGCCTGGGTGTCCTCTTCGGCGCTGCCGCCGTCTGGTTGTTGGTCGCCCGCAGCCGTGCCGAGGCCGTCGACCCCGTCGCGCCTTAGGGAGGCCTGCCGGGCAGGGCCATCTCGCCACACGCAGGGGACTTCTGCCCCTGTGTCACTGACGAGAGGGCTTGTTCGGATAGCTGGATCTGCATTCGGGGCAGCAGATCCCTCGCTCCGCTCGGGATGACAGACTGGCGTTGGGCGGGCGCGAAGCGGACCGCCGAGCACGGCCGGCGCCGCGGGACGGCTCAGCCAGCCGTCCCACATAGGCTTGGGCGGGCTCGACAATCGGATCTTCGACTGGGCCGCGAGCCTGTTCTGGCGA
>JAFGNI010000477.1 GCA_016927095.1 Anaerolineae bacterium
CGGAGACCCGAGCCGTGTACGAAGACCTCCGCGCCGCGGACACCCCTCAGGTCGCTGCGGCAACCGATACGACGCCTCCGTTTCCTGTTGTGAATGTGGCTCTACCGGGCTTCCTAGTTGACGACGCCGAGCAGCTGACCGCTGACAAGCTGACAGCTATTAGCTTCCCATTCGTCGGTCGCGAACCGGAACTCGCGCGCCTGAACGGCTACCTCGAGGCAGCAATCTCAGGCCGGGGACAGGTCGCCTTCGTCGTCGGCGGGCCGGGCCGAGGGAAGACGGCGCTTCTGCGCGCCTTCGCGGAGCGGGCGATGGCGGCACATTCGGACCTGCTAGCCGTCAATGGTACGTGCAATGCGTACGCTGGGACCGGTGATGCCTATCTGCCATTCAGAGATGCTCTAGGTATGTTGACCGGCGATGTGGCAAGCTTGTGGTCGGCCGGCCTTGTCACGCGCGACCATGCCCGGCGGCTGTGGTCAGCGCTAGCGCTCGTTCTGGCGGCACTCGTGGCTCACGGCCCCTATGTGGTCGGGACCCTGGTGCCGGGGCGGTCCCTCTTAGGCCGGGCTGCAGAAGCCGGGCTGGACGGGGCGCCTTGGTTGCCAGAACTCAAGGCTCTGAGCGCGCGCCTCGGCGGGAGCACGCTGCCACAGAGCGGGCTCTTTCGGCAGGTGATCAACGTGCTACGGGCTGTTGCGGTGGCGCATCCGCTCTTGATCGCGCTGGATGATCTGCAGTGGGCGGATCCAGGGTCCTGCGGGCTCCTGCTCTACCTCGGACGCCAGCTTGTGGGCAGCCGGATTCTCGTGGTCGGCGCGTACCGCCCTGAGGAAGTGCCGATGGCCGGTGGCACCGACGGGCGCGCGGGCGCCCACCCGCTGACCCAGGTGATCTACGAACTTCGCCGTCTGTATGGCGGTGTGTGGGTTGATCTGCGCGAGGCAGACGAGGCGCGTGGGAAGCAGTTCGTCAAAGCCCTGATTGCAGCGGAGCCAAACCGGTTAGGTCCAGGGTTTCAGTCTGCACTCCACGCACAGACGGGCGGACATCCGCTCTTCACAGTGGAGCTGTTGCGGACGCTGCAGGAGCGTGGTGATCTCCGGCGTTCAGAGGATGGTGCGTGGGTTGGGGGCGGACATCTGGAGTGGGGGGCGTTGCCGGCGCGGGTGGAGGCTGTGATCGCGGAGCGACTGGAAAGGTTGGGTCCGGCGGCGCGAGATCTGCTGACCGTGGCTAGCGTGGAAGGGGAGACGTTCACCACAAATGTGGTCGCGCAAGTTCAGGGGCTCGGGCAGCGGGAGATGCTGCGGATTCTCGACGACCTAGCGCGCCACCATCGTCTGGTGCGCGAAGCGGATGCTGTGGTGGTGGACGGCCGCCATCTTGCGCGGTATAGCTTCGCCCACGCCCTATTCCAGGCCTATGCCTACGAGCAGATCGGCACCGCGACGCGCCGGTTGCTCCACGGTGAGGTGGCGGTAGCCCTCGAGGCGGTCTACGGTGACGAAAGCGACTGCATCGCGCCACAGCTCGCCCAGCACCACGACCATGCGGACCAGCCAGAGCAGGCGGCGGCCTGGGCGATTCGGGCGGGGGATCGGTCTCGGCTTGTCTACGCCAACGAGGAGGCAGCTAGGTGGTACCAGCGGGCGCTGGATCGCCTTGAGTCACCGGCCCTTGATGAGATAGGCAAGGCACACCGGCTTACGGCGCTGAGCGGATTGGGCAAAGTCCGCTACCACACAGGTAAGCGGGAGCAAGCTGCGGACCTCTTCGGCGAGGCAATCGCGCTAGGACGCGATTTACACTTGGATCCCCAGGAGCTGGTGCTGCTTTATCACTGGCTGGGCGAAGCGCTCTGGTGGCTGAACCGGTATGAGGAGCGAGTTCGGGTGGGCGAGGAGGGATGGGCGTTGGTCGCGGACCAACCGAGATCGATCGGCGCGGCCCTGATGCAGCAGACTATCGCGCACGGAGCATTGATGTTGGGCGAAGGCGAGCGCTATGCGCAGCTTAACGACGAGACGGCAGGTTTCCTCGCGGATCTGCCCTACATTGAGGAACTGCGGGATGCTTACCGTCACATCATCGAACGTTACGTGACGCAAGAGCAAGACATCGCGTCGGCGCTGGCGTGGCTTCACATCTTCAGAGAGCGGGCTCAGCGGGCCGGTGATCTGTCGGCGCTGGCCGCGGCGGAAAGCAGAATGGGCGCCGCCTTGGTCTGGACGGGCGACTATGTCGGTGGTACGCAGCATCAGCAGGCATTCCTCGAAGCGTCGCTCCGCATTGGGGACACCACGAATGAGCTCTTTGCACTGGAGGAGATGACGCAGATGATGTGGTTCGCCGGCGATCTTGAGGCTGCATCTTCGTACGGGCAACGGGCCTTGGCGTTGGCGCGACGCCTAGACAACCGGCATTGCCTTTTCTGGCAACACATCTACCTGGGTCTGATAGCGCTCTCCGGCGGCGACCTAGGGCAGGCGCTGTCGGAGCTTCGCGACGCCGAGGTACTTCAACCTGCATTTGATCCTCTTGCCGGCTGCCTGCAGAGCCGTGTGCATCTGGCGTCTGGTGATGTCACGCGGGCTCAGAGGCAGCTGGAGAGTGCGCTCGAGCTGGTTGGGGTCCACGACGACGTGGTCGTCTACCCTTGGGCCTTCTGCCAAATGCTCAATGGTCTGGAAGAGGCCTACAACGACCCTCCCGCCTATCAGGCCTGGGTCCGTAGGTTCCGAAACGCGTTCCCGCCCAGAGAAGCTTGGCCCGCTCAGTGGTTCCTCAGGCCGGCTGTCCGGCAGGTGTGTGGTGGTGCTCCACTGCTCGAGGATGCGTTCAGGACCTTGGAATCGGGCTGGTCGTGGCGTGATCCGCTCGGCGATTGCACCTTCGCAGTGGGCAACGGGTTAGAGATGCGTGCGATGAGCTGGCGCGACCTGAACCCACCCAATCTGAGTGCCCCGAGGTTGCTCCGGCCTTGGCTTCCTGGTCTGGTCGATGCCGTGGTCGAGGTCACCTGTGAGCCGGCGCGGGATGATCGACCCGCGATCGGTGGTCTGCTATTGTGGCGGGACGCAACCCACTTCCTCCGCCTGGAGGTAGGACGCTATGGCAAGTGGGACATCGGTTTCGGTGGGTGTCTGGGCGACAAAGCCGGCGTCATCATCGGGCGCGGTCGACTGCCGGAGGCACCCCGACGAGACTGGAGGATGGGCGAATCCGTGATGCTCCATCTGGAGGTGAGCGCGGATCGCGTTGCGGCGAAGTGCAGTCTCGACGGCGAGCGGTGGTACACTGTCGGAGAGGCGGCTTTCGCCGTAGACGATACCATACAAGTCGGTGTTCACGCCATCGGCCTGATGTGGTTCAACCGGGCCATCTACCTCGGTGCGCACCCGGAAGGCACCGCGATACGGTTCACAGACTTCAGACTGTGGCGCACGTCGGAGGAGGACGGTACCCTATGATTGGGCTCTCGATCCGGCTCTTCGGAGGCTTCGCCGTCACC
>JAFGNI010000478.1 GCA_016927095.1 Anaerolineae bacterium
AGACTTCAGACTGTGGCGCACGTCGGAGGAGGACGGTACCCTATGATTGGGCTCTCGATCCGGCTCTTCGGAGGCTTCGCCGTCACCCGCGACGGCGAACCGGTCACCGGCTTCGACTCCAACAAGGTGCGCGCGCTGTTGGCCTACCTGGCGGTGGAAGCCGACCACGCGCACCGGCGGGACAGTTTGGCGGCGCTGCTCTGGCCCGACTACCCCGACAGCTCCGCGCGCACCAACCTCCGCAACGCGTTGGCCAACCTGCGGACGGTGATCGGCGACCGGGAAGCTGAGCCGTCCTTCCTGTGGATCACCCGCGATACGCTGCAGTTCAACACGGAGAGCAATCATTGGCTCGATGTCGCCATCGTGACGCAAGCGCTGGCCAAGGCCGACAGCCTGCCGACCTCTGACTTGATCGCGGCGGCGGACGCCTACATCGGCGACTTCCTCGCGGGCTTCACGCTGGACGACGCGGTCGGCTTCGACGATTGGACTGCGACGACGCGGGAAGGGCTGCGGCGGCAGGTGCTGGACCTGCTGGGTATCGTGGCTGACCGTCTGCAGACGGAGGGCAAGCCGCAACGCGCCTTGACGTATGCCCAGCGCCGCGTCGACCTTGAGCCGTGGCTGGAGGCGGCGCAGCAGCAGCTGATCCGCCTGCTGGCGGCGACGGGCCGGCGTAGTGCTGCGCTGCGGCAGTATCGGGACTGCGTGCGCGTGCTCGAGGCGGAGCTGGGTGCGGAGCCGTCGGCAGAGGTGGTGGCCCTCTTTGAGGAACTCCGGGGTGGGGGGTCTGGCGCGAGCTCTCGAGCCGCACCGGGCTTGGGGTGTGACGCAGAATCGCCCTTACTACCGCGACATAGTCTGCCCTCTGCAGCCACGCCCATCCTTGGTCGAGAGGAGCTGCTGGCCGAGGTAGATGGCTACCTGCGGGATCCGACGCGACGCCTCGTGACCTTGGTGGGACCTGGCGGCATTGGCAAGACGCGGCTGGCCCTTGAAGTAGGTCGTAGGGCGTTGTCCAGCTACGGGGATGGCGTCTTCCTCGTCTCTCTCGCCGAGGTCCGGATGCCCGCCGGGGTCTGGTCGGCGCTGGCCAAGAGCCTAGGCTTCGCACCCGCCACTGCCCAGCCCGGACAGCGTCAAACGCCGTTGCCCGAGCAACTGTTCGCCTATCTGCGGGAGAAGCACGTGCTGCTCATCCTGGACAATGCCGAGCATCTGCTCTCCGCTGCTGGTGATGATGGCCTGCGAGATGGCGTTGCGCGGCTGCTGGCGACGGCACTCGAGGTGACCCTGCTGGTCACCTCTCGTGAGCGGCTGCATATGCTTCAGGAGCAGGTTGTGCCGGTGGGCGGTATTGGCTGTGAGCTAGAGAATCCAGAGAGCGAGGCGCTGCCCCTCACGCCGGCCGCCCAGCTATTCGTTGAGGTGGCGCGCCGGACGTCACCGGGCTTAGCCGTGACCGACCAGAGCCGAGCCGCCATAGATCGTGTATGCCGCGCGGTGAACGGGATGCCGCTGGCCATCCTTCTGGCTGCCGGCTGGGTGGACGTTCTGACACCCAAGGAGATTGCCGAGCAACTGACGATGGTAGATGGTGAGGCCATCGCTATCCTTGCGGGAGACTGGGCCGACCTGCCAGAGCGGCACCGTAGCTTGACTGCCGTCTTCGACGGTTCGTGGGCACTGCTGACTTCAGACCAACAGGCGGGTTTCGCTGCGTTGAGTGTCTTCGCCGGCAGCTTCACGCGGAGCTCCGCAACTGCGATTGCGGGCATATCGCTCCGTGGGCTACGTTCCCTGGTGGCCAAGTCGCTGGTAGAGGTGGTCGGGGAGCGATACTGGCTGCATCCGTTGATCCGCGAATTCGCAGCTCAGAAGCTGGTGACTTCGGGCGCGCAGGATGTTGTGACCGCGAGGCACGGTCGGTACTATGCGGATTGGGTGACGCAGACTGCAACGAGGATGAAGGGAGCACTACGCAAGAAGGCCCTCGCAGAGATGCGATCCGAGATGGAGGATGCGATTCAGGCCTGGGAGTGGGCTGCCGAACTGGGCGAGGTCGACCTGCTGTTTGGTATGCTCGAAGGACTACGGGAATCCCTCGATTGGCTGGGCCGTATCACGGACGCGCTGCCGGGCATCAGACGAGCCATTGATCGACTGGTCGAAGTGGACCGACGCTCCGGCGGTCTGGTCGGACGCGATCGCGTGCTCCTGGCCTATCTCTATGGTTGGTTGTCCTGGTTTGCCGTCAGCGTCGATGCCCAGATCGAGTCCCTGGAGAGGGGCATAGACCTCCTGGGATCTGTGCAAGAGGAAGTGCCGTCCTGGGGACGTTGTCGGGCCTGGTTCTCCCTTCAGCAAGCTCACGCCGCTTCCAGGAGTGGAGACCATAGCGTGGCGCTAACTCGGGCACAGGCTGCCTGTGATGGCTACCTGGCGGCGGGCGATACTTGGTGGCAGGCGAGGGTCCTCACCACGATGGGCGAGTTCGCTGAGCGCAAAGGCGACTTCCTCGCCGCTGCTTCCTACCACACAGGGGCGCTGCGCCTGTTCGGTGTCGTGGGCGATGGCTTCTGGGAGACTGCGTGCTTGTTGTCGTTGGGCAATGCCTATAGGAAGTTAGGGGACTTGGTGCAAGCTGAGGAGTTCCTTGTGAAGGGCGCTGTAGCCTCTCGCCGGGTAGGGGATCAACGTCTTGAGATGAATGCCCGTGCCTCTGTTGGGCTGCTCAGACTTCAGCGAGGTCAGTATCCCGAAGGGGAAAGCGAGCTTCTGGCAGCGAGGGCGGGCTTTCACGATCTAGGTTTGTCGCCGGTGGAAGGAATGACGACCGCCGCCATTGCAGTTGCGCGGGCGCAGCAGGGCCACTACGTGACCGCGCGCGCGGTGGCTGAAGAAGGACTCGTGTTGGCGGAGGCAGACGGACGGGAGCTCGTAATGGGTCGATGCTACCGGGCTTGGGGTCAGGCTCTTCTGGCCTGTGGCGATGAGGCCAGCGCCTCGGTGCCTCTGGAGCGGGCAGCCCAACTCCAAGTGATACCACCTGATGAACGCGCCGACGCACTAGCGATCTTGGCCATCGCCAAGTTGCGACAGGGGGAGCTTCAGGCAGCCTGCGATCTCGCTCAGAACGCCCTTGCAGTCCTCAGAGAAGCCGGGACGGCGGTCCTTGGAGAGTACCCGTTGTCCGCCGCCGCACGATTGGTGGCCGAAATTGGCCACAGCGACGTTGGCTTGGCCATCTACACCGCAGCCTGTGAACGCCTACCGCAGGTAGCCAATGGACGATGGTTTGAGGATGTGGTCGGCGGGCCGGTTCGGGCGACCGCCCGGGCGACCCTCTCGCCTGAGGCATACAGGGCCGCCAAAGCCCAAGGTGACGGCCTTACCATCGAGAAGGCGATGTGTCTGGCGTATGAGGTCCTAACCACAGTCTGCGCCAGCTGTGGAAGCTCTGATGCCTAGGCACTTTTGGCGTGGTTCAATCGGGCCATCTACGTCGGTGTCAACCCAGCAGGTACCTCGATACGGTTCGTAGACTTCAGACTGTGGCGCACGTCGGAGGAGGACGGTACCCTATGATTGGGCTCTCGATCCGGCTCTTCGGAGGCTTCGCCGTCACC
>JAFGNI010000062.1 GCA_016927095.1 Anaerolineae bacterium
AACCGGTAGGTCACGACGGCGTTCTCGGTGGGCTCGTCACCACTGCCGATTAAGTAGGTCTCGTTGGACAGACTGGAACCCTGGAGATAGAGAATGGGAACCAGTATGGTTTGCAGGTTGAGTTCGGCACCCGCCGCTAGCTCGAGTTCGTGGCTGCTTGTGCTGCGCAGGTCGATCCGGAAGGCACGGTCCGGCACGATACCCCAGTCACTATTGGTGACGACGGCCTTGGGCGTCTCCGTCTCGACGACCTGGAAGCCACGGGCATAGTCATCCACGAAGTCGAGGTACGCGGTGCCCGTGCCCGTGTTGCGGATAGTGAGCGTGGAGACGAAGACGTTGCCGCTCCGCGTCACGCTCCGCTCAAAGCTGAAGTCCGCCTCACCTTGGATGAGCACGATCTCCCGTTCGACCGTATGGGCAATGCCGCTGCTGGTCGTGGCCCTGAAGCGCAGCGTGTGGGTGCCCACGCCCTTACCCGCCAGATTCACGTTGAACGTATGGTGGAACGTGCCATCAGGCGGCAGATAGGTGGCGACCTCAGCGCCATCCAGTAAGAGCTTCATCGTCTGGACATCGTCGCGCACATCGCCGCAATCCACGCCTGCAAGCCCGGGCGGGACCTGTCCGGTCTCGGCGTACCCGCTCTCGGTGCACTTCCACGTGTACTCGACCCCATAGACCGTCACGTCGAGGGTCGTGCCGGTCGGCGCCGTGGTGCCGTTGATGTAGAGCTCGTAGCCGGCGCTGGGGCTGACGAAGGTGGCGTTGCCCGAAACACTATGCACCGCAGGAGTGACCGACTTGGACACCGCCGTCGGCTCGCCCTCCAGATTGTACGCTTGCACCTGGAGCGTATGGGACTTGAACCAATCCGTACGCGACAGCCCTGCTGCGGCAGGGGAGTAGTAGACCTCATACCGGCTGCCGTCGGGCGACACATCGCGCCCCACAAGCTGTCCGTCCAGGAAGAAGGAGATGCGATCGACGCCCGCGGGATCGCTGCCGATGTCGACGTAGAGGGTATAGAACTCATAGACCGAGGAAGGGTAGTCCATCAGCCCATAGGCACCCAGGGTCACGGGATCGGTGCCCGGCGGCTGCGTCTCAAAGTAGGCATCGGCGCTGTTGTTCCGGTTGCCCGCCGCATCGTCAACGGTGACCTTGTACCAGTAGGTGGTAGCGCTGTCGAGCCCGGTCAGGGTGACTTGATGGTTGGTCCGGTAAGTGTTGTCCGGAATGGACGTCATGCCAAAGGGCCCCGACTTACCGTAGTCCAGCCGGCTGCGGCATAGCTCGTCGGTTGTCCAGGCGATCACGGCTTCGTGCTCGGTGCGGCTTGTGACGGTGGGGCCGGAGGTGAACTTCGGCGGGTGGAGGTCACAGGACCAGGTCTCCTCGTAGCAGTTGTTAGCCTCGCTGCCTTCCGTGATGAGGTTGCCGGTGTCCGCACAGACCTGCATCGTTGCTGAGGTTGCCGCGCAGGCCCAGCTGGCAGGGATCGTCCCAGCCCGCGTGGCACCTAGGGCCAGCAGGGTGTCGAAGGTGGCCTGGGCTACCTGGGTGCCGTCACGGTAGAGGGTGACCGTATGTCCTGCCGGCGCTTCACTGCCACCGGCGTTGCGGAGGATGTAGGTGACGGTCTCCCCGACACGGTCGTACCAAGCGCCGGAGAGCACCAGATCTGCTCGGGGCAGGACATCGATCGTAGCCTGCTGCACGATCTCACCACCGCAGTTCCGCGCCGTGACCGTGACCGTCTTGGCGCCCGGCGTGGCCCAGGTGTAGTTGCGCGTTGCCTGAGAGCCGGTGTAGTCGCTCTGGCTGGTCGCTTGCCAGGTGTAGGTGATGGGCAGTGTGGCCCCTGCCGGCGAGGGCGTGGCGGTGAATGTGGTCTGGGTGCCGGTGACCGCTGTTGTGGGCCCATCGAGGGTCAGCCCTGTCAGGGGGGCCGGACATGCCGGCGGCGGCTCGGAGATCGAGACCACGCGGGTGTCCTGCACGCTGCTGCCGCAGTTCTCCACCGTTACCGTGATCGTCTTGGATCCCGGGGTTGCCCACGTGTAGGACGCCGACGGAGAACTCCCGCTGGTCGGGGCCTGGTCGGTAGCCTGCCATGTATAGGTGATGGGCGCTGTAGCATTCGCCGGGCTGATTGCCGCGCTGAAGTCATAGGCCGTGTCGATGAGGCCCTGCGTGGCGCCGCCGATGGTCACACTGGTCGCCGCATAGCAGGGCTCCGGGCCGTAGACGATGATCAACTGCGCTTGGAGACCGCTGGGGGAGGCGATGAACTCGGCCGTATCGACTGAGCCGAGGGCCGGCTTGATCTTGATGCCGTAGTTGACCAGAGTGCCTGAAGCCCACCCCTGGGCGATGTTGGTGACATCAAACCAGTTCCAGGTTGTGTTGTTCCAGGCCGTTGCGGGGTCGCCTTGACTCGCGGATCCTATATTGCTGTTCCACGTCACCGTCGATTCGTCCCAGGCGTTGAGAATGGCCTCGGGCACCATATCTAGTGCTTGGGGGGCTTGAGGTGCCTGCATCGCCATCGCGTAGTAGGGGTGGAGACCCAGCGAGGCGCTGACGACCGTGCTGCCGGACGGCACACCGGAAACGTCGAAGGAGACAAGGGTGTGATCCTCTTGGCCGGTGGCGTTTCGTTGGACGTAGAGCGTTGAGGCGTTGCCGTGGTTGCTGTTTGGGTAGAGCTGACTGATGTACGTGTCTGCCAACGGGTTCAGCGTTGCCTTCCGCAGGTAGGTGACGACGAGACGTGGGGTAAGGGTTGCTGCTTCTCCGGAGTTGTAGTTCTTCCAGCCGGGGAGCCCAACCCCATAGCCGAGCCGCAAGCCGTAGTTGGGCAGGCTACCACGTTGCCACTTCTGCGCGATCGGCGTGACATCCCAGCGGACCCAGCCGTCAGGTCCCAACGTGCCGGTCGCCTGGTCAACTGCACTGGTGCCCGGTTGGTTGTTCCAGTTGACGGCCATCTCGGTCCAGGATGCTGTCACCGGCTGGGCCAGCACGCTGAATGCCGCCGTCGATGAAGTCTGGTACAGCTCCAACGTGGCTGTCAGAATGATGACATCGGCGGGCAGGTCAAAGGAGATGAGCGTGCGGTAGGTGCCTGCGGGCCCCGATCCGATCCGCAGGGTTGTCTCCGCGCCGTAGTTGGTATCAGGCGCGCTGCTGCTGACGTAGCTATCCTGCGTCGCGACAAGCACGCTTTCATAGGCTGTCTGCTGGGTGGCTGCCAGCGTGCTACAGGTGCCGCCGGATGCCGCGGTCAGCGCCGCCGGTGGGGAGACAACCTGTGCTTGGTCTTCTTGAGCCAGCGCTCCCCCGGTCGCGATGCACAGCACTGCTGCCAGCACAATGATGAAGGCCCATAGGGTGGGGTTCTTGTAAGGACGGGTCATGCGTCTTTCCTCCTGGGTAGTCTTGATGTAAGGTGGCCTCTCACCAGCCGGGATTCCACATCCTTCTACGATGCAAGAAGATACGGAGACGATTCGGGGTCATTCTCCATGGGCGCTGTCAAAAAACCGTCAAAGCGCATCCCTTACATGATCCCGCGCACGATTGGTGGTAGAATGACCTGCATACCGGGCCAGACGTTCATCCGGACTGACATGGCGCAACTCACGATCAACCTTCTTGGCTCGTTTCAGGTGACGCTGGATGAGCGTCACATCACCAACTTCGCAACCGACAAGGCCAGGGCCCTGCTGGCGTTTCTTGCTGTTGAGCGAGACCGCCCCCATCGCCGCGAGGCCCTCGCGGCGTTACTTTGGCCCGAACAACCTGAGGAGCGGGCACGGCAAAGCCTCCGCCAGGCTCTCCTGCACCTGCGGCAAGCGCTCTGCGATAGCGCTACGGCGTGCCCCTTCATCCTTCTGGACCGCAATGAGCTGCAGTTGAACCCTGCCGCGGACGTGGTCCTGGATGTGATCGCATTCACCACCCTCGCCGAAGCCTGTGAGTCCCACCAGCACCGGAGCCGCGAAGCGTGTCTGCCCTGTCTGCGCCGCTCCGCAGCCATGCTTGATGGCTATTCGGGTGAGTTCCTTGCCGGCTTCTCGATTCCCGATAGTGCGGTCTTTGAGGAATGGGCCCTGATGAAGCAGGAGTGGCTGCACGTCCGCGCGATGGAGGGACTCATGCAGCTGGCGGACTACCACGAACGTCGCGGAGACGTCAAGATGGCGCGCGCCTACGCGCAGCGACAGGTGCAGCTTGAGCCGTGGCGAGAAGAAGCGCACCGGCAGTTGATGCGCCTCCTCGCGCTAGACGGGCAGCGCAGCGCGGCGTTGGCGCAGTATGAAACGTGTCGTCGCATCTTGCGCGCCGAGTTTAGCGTCGAGCCTGCGATGGAAACAACCCAACTCCGCGCCCAGATAGAGGGCCAAGCCGGGTACGGATACCCACTGGTCTCTGCTCAAGAGCATGCCCCTGTTTTTGATCTGCCTGCAACGCCTTTTCTTGGACGGGAGGCGGAACTCGCTGAGATCTCAGAATTGCTCGCTAGTCCGCACTGCAGGCTGCTGACCGTGACCGGTCCCGGGGGCATCGGCAAGACGCGGCTCGCGCTTGAAATCGCGGAACGCCATCGCGGTTTGTTCGTCGATGGTGTCGCGTTCATTGATCTGGCTGCGGTGACTGGGAGAGACGCGATGGCTGCGGTCATAGGCGATGCCTTGGCCCTTCCAGCTGACCCCAAGCACGATTGGCGCTGGCTCTGCCAGACCTTGCACAACCGGGAAGTGCTGTTGGTGCTGGACAGTTTTGAGCATCTGGTGGACGCCGGCGCCTTGTTGAGCGAGCTCCTACATGATGCGCCCGGCGTCATTCTGTTGGTCGTCTCGCGTGAAAGACTGCGCCTGCACGAGGAATGGGTCTACCCCCTAGGCGGGTTGCCCTATCCATCCTCGCTTGATCTCATAGGGGCGGCGCCTCTGCGCTATGGTGCGTTGGCGCTCTTCCGGCAACGCGCGGTTCAGGTGCAGCGCCATTTTGCGCTCACGGAAGAGGTTCTGCCCGCCGTCATTCGCATCTGCGCGCTCGTAGACGGGCTCCCCCTGGGGATCGAGCTGGCTGCCGCTGCAGTTGCCGAACGTTCCTGTCCGGAGATTGCCGAGGCGCTGGCACAGACACTGGATGCTCTGGAGACGACCTTCCGGAACGCGCCAGCGCGCCACCATAGCCTCCGTGCGACCTTCGAACACGCCTGGGGGCTGCTGAGCTCCGCCGAGCAGCGATGTTTCACCGCCTTGGCGGTGTTTGCGCTGGGTTTTGACAACGAGGCTGCCCGTGCTGTTGCGGATACGGCAGGCAACGATCTCACCACGCTGGTTGCTAAATCATTGCTGACCTTCGACGGCGGAAGGTATGCGTGGCACCAGGTCTCGCACCAGTACGCTCAGGAGCGACTCGAAGCTGATCAGGGCCGGGTTGCCGGGTTACGGGACCGGCATTGTGAGTTCTACGCCGGGCGCGTCGCGGGCTACGCCGCGCTGATGGATGGAGAAGGTGCCCGCGAAGCCCAGGCTGCGATGGAGGCCGACCATGCCAACGTCGAGCGTGCGTGGCGCTGGGCGGTGTCGCAACGGCGGGTCGCCTCGGTCTCCAAGCTGTTGGTGGGTCTGGCCAAGTTCCACCGTCTGCGTGGTCCGGTACAGGAGGGGCTTGACCTGATCGGCTATGCGCTGGATAGCCTCGGCAGCAGTGAAGAGACACCCTTGGACTTGCTGGCACGGTTGAGGGTCGAACAGGCTCAGCTCTTCAGTCTACAACAGCGGTACGAGGATGCGTTGGCCTGCATTGAGCAGCTGATCGAGCTAGGTACACGGCGCTCTTCTGGAATGTGGTTGGGCACCGGGCTTTTCCTGCGGGGTCAGACGCTTCAGCAGCAAGGTCAATATGAGGAGGCGCTCAGGGCCCTGGAGGAGGGGCTCTGGAGCCTGGATGCTCTGGGTAGCTCGGCGGCTGCCGATTCCGAGATCGAGCGCCTGATGGCCAACTTGATGCGGGAGCTGGGAAACATCGCCACGCGGCAGGGCGAACAGCTCCAGGCGCAACAACGCTACGAGCAGGCTTTGCGCAGCTATCAAGCGCTCCACGATCTGCGAGGCGAAAGCGCTGTGCTCAACAACCTGGGCGCCCTTGCGTGGGATCGCGGGGACTATGCGCTGGCACAGGCACGGCTTATCGAGGCGCTGAAGCTTTACCGGATGCTGGGTAATCTCTCCGGTGAGGCCAAGGCCTTGAATAACCTCGCCAATCTTGCCGCCGATCAATATGACTACGACAGGGCGCTACGGCACTACCAAGATGTGCTCGAGATCCATCGTGCTACCCACAATACCCAGGCGCAAAGCGCGGCTCTGAACAACTTGGGTGCGCTTTTGTGGGAATTGGGGCGCTATCGCGAGGCACGGGATGCTTATCGAAGGGCGCTCACACTCTATCGCGCGAGCGGCAATCGCCAGGCAGAAGGTGAGACCCTCGGCAACCTGAGCTTGCTTGAGCTACGTACCGGGAACCTGCAGGCGGCGCTGGCGTGGGGGCGGCAAGCCGTGTCTACCTCAAAGGGTTGCCACGATGTCATCAACCTGGCCAACGTCTACAGCTACTTGGGCAAGATCCATGCCGCAGCGCACCAGTGGTGTGAGGCAGATGCCGCTTATCGCGCGGCCCTGGCTATCCGCACGGAGGTTCCCCATCCGGGACGCCTGCTCGAGCTGACCGCCTGTCTTGCCTATCTGACCTGGCAGCAGGGCGACGCGGCTCAAGCCCTGATCGATCTCACGCCGGTCCTCGAGGCACTGGAGGAGGACGCCGCCCTTGAGGGCTCAGAGGAGCCCTACGAGGTCTACTGGGTCTGCTATGAGGTTCTCCGCGCCAATGGGGATCCGCGGGCTGCTTCTCTCCTGGCAACGGCAAAGCAACGGTTGATGGCGCATGCCGATCAGATCTCCGATATGAGTCTCCGACAGTCATTCCTCGAGAACGTTCCCGCCAACAGCCGTATCGCTCGTTCCCAATCGACGAGCAATCCCGATATCTCCTCGGAAACCTGCGCAAGATGACACGACCCCACTCCGGAACAGGCTCGCCGTCAGGATCATTGCACCGGCACACGACCTCGGCTAGAATAGAGGCGGTGGTCTTGGCAAGAGAAAAGGAGAAGGTATTGTGATCACATTCCTCAGCCAGTTTTCCCC